>JBAUWM010000219.1:0-3932 GCA_049583775.1 Nocardioides sp. | reverse complement strand
CAACCGCCGTCGCGCACTGACCGGGGCAGGAGCCTTGGCGACCGCCGTGGTGCTTGGCGGCGTCGCGCTCGTCAGCACCGACAGCGACGACGGTCGCGGCCCCGGGCGCGGCCTCGACCCGGCCACGGCGGCCTACCTCGACGAGGGAGCCTTCGCCACGGGAAGCACGATCCACCTACCCGGCGACCGAGCGGTCGAGCTCGCCGAGAAGGTCAAGGTGCTCTACTACACCTCCGCCGGACTGCTCGCGCGCACCGGCGACACCCCCTGGACCGACGATCCCGGCCCGTCGCACTACACGTTGGTCCGTCCCGACGGCACCCAGTCGACGCTCGACCTCGACCTCGGCGACCGTGTTCCGGCCACCGACCCCGACCAGGCGGTTCTCACCTACGCCGAGGCCGGAGCGGCGCGCGATCAATGGCATGTCGTGGTGCTCGACGTGACCTCCGGAGAAGAGCTCACCAGCGTGCCCGTCGAGGGTTCGTTCACGTGGGGCGGGTGGGAAGCCCCGCCCGTGGAGCTCGACGGCGACGTGGTCTACGTCGGGCTCGACGACGGGACGCTCGCCGTCGACTGGAAGGCCGGATCCGTCTCCCCGACCGACCTCGACGCCTCATCGACACCCGACGTGGCCGGTGGCTTCATCGTCGAGTCTGATCGCACCGAGGTGCGGGTGGTCGACCTGGCGACGGGTGCCACGATCTACGCGACGTCGACCGAGCGCTTCCCCTACATCGACCTCTCCCCTGACGGCCGCTTCGCCAAGGTCGTGTTCCAGGACGAGATGGAGGGCGAGTCGTTCGAGGTCGTCAACCTCGAGTCTGGTGACGCCACCACCATCGAGGGTGCTGCGTGGGACTACGGCTGGACCCCAGCAGGGCAGCTGCTCAGGGTCGACATCGAGACGGCGACGGTGACTACCTGCGACGCCCTTGGCGGCGACTGCAACGCCGCGGCATTCACCGGCGCCACCAAGGGCGAGCTGAAGTTGGCGGGCCTGGCCTACGAATCCTGATCGGGCCCGTGCTCGATGAGGTGCTTGAACCCGGCCTCGTCGAGCACGGTGACGCCGAGCGCCTCGGCCTTGTCAGCCTTGGAGCCGGCGTTCTCACCGACCACGACGTAGTCGGTCTTCTTCGACACCGACCCGGCGGCCTTGCCGCCGCGCGACAGGATCGCTTCCTTGGCGGAGTCGCGGCTGAAGTCGACCAGCGAGCCGGTGACGACGACGGTGAGCCCCTCAAGCGTGCGCGGCGTCGACTGGTCACGTTCGTCAGCCATCGTGACGCCGTCAGCGGTCCACTGCTCGACGATGGCTACGTGCCAGGGCACGTCGAACCAGGCGATCACCGCCTCGGCGATGGTCGGACCGACACCCTCGGCGTTGGCGAGCTCTTGTTCCGTCGCGGCACGAATGGCCTCCATCGAGCCGAACTCCTGAGCCAGCGCCCGTGCGGCGCTCGGACCGACGTGTCGGATCGAGAGCGCCACGAGCACCCGCCACAGCGGCACCTGCTTGGCCGCATCGAGGTTGGCGAGCAGCTTCTCGCCGTTGGCGGTGAGCTGGCGGCCCACCTCGTCCTTCTTGGGCGCGCGCGTGAACAGCTCGGTGCGCAGCAGGTGCTCAACCTTCAGCGAGAAGACGTCACCCTCGTTGCGAATCACCTCAGCCTCGAGGAGCGCGACGGCGGCCTCGTATCCCAGCCCTTCGATGTCGAAGGCGCTGCGACCAGCCACGAAGAACACCCGCTCGCGCACCTGGCCCGGACAGCTTTCGTGGTTGGGGCAGCGAAGGTCCTTGTCGCCCTCTTTCTGCTCGGCCAGCGTGGCGTCGCACGCCGGGCACTGGGTCGGCATCACCCAGGGCGCCAGACCCTCGGGGCGCAGGGGGAGCACGGGCCCGAGGATTTCCGGGATCACGTCGCCGGCCTTGCGCAGGACGACGGTGTCGCCGGGCCGGACGTCCTTGCGCTTGACCTCGTGCGCGTTGTGCAGCGTGGCGTTCTCGACGGTCGACCCGGCAACCAGGGTCGGCTCCATGACTCCGTAGGGAGTCACTCGGCCCGTGCGACCGACGTTGACTCGGATGTCGATCAGCTTGGCGTTGACCTCTTCGGGCGGGTACTTGAACGCGATCGCCCACCGCGGCGCTCGGCTGGTCGACCCGAGCCGTCGTTGCAGTCCGACGTCGTCGACCTTGATCACGACGCCATCGATCTCGTGCTCGACGTCGTGCCGGTGCTCGCCGTAGTGCTCGATGAAACCCTCGACGTCCTTGAGCGTCGCCAGCACCTTCATCCGCTCAGACGTGGGGAGGCCCCACACCTTCAGCGCGGCGTAGGCCTCGGACTGCGCCGCGGGTTCGAACCCGTCGCGCGCCCCGATGCCGTGACAGACCATGCCGAGCGCTCGGGTGGCCGTGACGCGAGGGTCCTTCTGACGCAGTGATCCAGCAGCCGCGTTGCGGGGATTGGCGAACATCGGCTTGCCGGCGTCGACCATCGACGCGTTCAGCCGTTCGAAGGCCACGCCCGGCAGGAACACCTCGCCGCGCACCTCGACCGACGCCGGCACCGGGAACTCGGCGCTGCCGGTGAGGCGGTGCGGGATGGACTCGATGGTCTTGACGTTGGGGGTGACGTCCTCACCAGTGGTGCCATCGCCTCGGGTGAGCGCTTGGGTCAGGCGCCCGTCTTCGTAGAGCAGGTTGATCGCGAGACCGTCGACCTTGAGCTCGCACAGCAGTGCCGGAGCCTCAATGCCCTCCCGTGCCAGCCGGGCATACCAGGCCTCGAGCTCGTCATAGCTGAATGCGTTGTCGAGACTCTCCATCCGCTGGCGGTGCTCGCGAGCCGTGAAGTCGGTCGAGACTGCTCCCCCGACCTTCTGGGTGGGCGAGTCGGGAGTGCGCAGCTCGGGATAGGACTCCTCGAGTTCTTGCAACCGCCGCAGCCGCTGGTCGTAATCGGCATCGTCGAGGGCCGGGTCGTCGAGCACGAAGTAGCGCCAGCGCGCGTCCTCGATCTGCTCGGAGACCTGCTGATGTTCCTCGCGGGCGTCGTCGGGCGCCGGGGTCGGCGCAGGCTGCGCCGGGGAGGCCTCGCTACTCATGGGAGCTATCTTGCCGTCTGCCACCGACGTTGCCGGTTGGGGCTAGGCGTGGCCCATCACACTCCGACCAACCCATCCGGACCGGCCACACGCTCCGAAGGACACACGTGCCCGACATGCCCGACACCGCCTTCACGCCCAGCTTCACGCGCCTCGACGTCACGTCGCCGCGCGCGCTGGTGCTCGCGCTTCACGGCGGCAAGCAGACCAGTCAGCAGCCCGTCGACAACCGCAGCGCCTCGTGGAAGCGGATGGCGGCTCTGCAGCGCTCCATCTCGCCTGCCGCGCATGAGGCCGGAGTGAGCACGTGGTTGATGCGCTACCGGGTACGCGGCTGGAACCAGGGCGCCCCCGTCGTCGATGCGCGCGCCGCCCTCGATGAGGTGCGCCGCGAGCTCGGCGACGTGCCGGTCGTACTGCTCGGCCACTCGATGGGTGCCCGCACAGCGGCCTATGTGGCCGACGACCCGTCGGTGGTGGGCGTGGTGGCGCTCGCGCCCTGGTGGCAGCCCGACGACCCGGTACGAGCGCTGGCCGGCAAACCCGTCGCCGCCGCTCACGGACGTACCGACAAGATCACCTCGGCTCGGATGACGCGTGCATTCCTGCATCGCGCCGAGAAGATCGCGACCTCGGTGGAGATGCACGACATGGGCCGCGTCGGCCACTACATGTTTCGTCGGGTGCCGGAGTGGAACGACTTCGCGATCTCGCGCTCTCTCGCGTTCTTGGGCTGAGGTCCCTGCCGTCTCACCCGTCACCAAAAACGCCTGCCGGCAGGCGTTTCTCGCACTTGTTGTACGAAATGGCGACGCGTC
>JBAUWM010000218.1:0-14477 GCA_049583775.1 Nocardioides sp. | reverse complement strand
GGCCTGAAGCGCTCGAGCGCGCCCACGGCATCGATGTGGTGCTGCTCGACAAGACCGGCACCGTCACTACGGGCGAGATGACGGTGCAACGCGTCGTGGTCGAGCCCGACGCCGACGCAGACGAGGTGTTGCGCTTGGCGGGGGCCCTCGAGCATGCGTCGGAGCATCCGATCGCTCGCGCCGTGGCGCGCGCCGCTGCCGCCCAGCTCGGAGTCCTGCCGGCCGTCGCCGACTTCGAGAATCTCGAGGGTCTCGGCGTGCGGGGCACAGTCGACGGCCGTGCTGTGGTGGTGGGTCGAGCGGCGTTCGTGGCGGGCGAGGGGGTGATGTCCGCTGTGGTGCAGACCGCGCTGGAGGACGCCGGAAGCGTTGGTGCCACGGCCGTCCTGGTGGGCGTCGACGCTCGCGTGGTCGGTGTGCTGGTGGTGGCCGACCAAGTCAAGGCGACCTCGGCTGCGGCCGTCGCAGCGCTGCGCGAGCTCGGTGCGACGCCCGTGCTCGTCACCGGGGACGCCGAACGGGTCGCGCGTGCGGTCGCTGTCGAGGTGGGCCTCGACGAGGTGGTGGCAGATGTGATGCCGGCCGACAAGCTGGCGCTGGTTCGCCGTTACCAGGAGCAGGGTTTGCGGGTGGCGATGGTGGGGGACGGCGTGAACGACGCCGCAGCCCTCGCCCAGGCCGACCTCGGATTGGCGATGGGTACGGGCACGGACGCCGCCATCAAGGCCAGCGACCTCACGCTGGTGCGCGGTGACCTTCTGGTCGTCCCCGACGCGATCCGACTCTCGCGGCGAATGCTCGCAACCATCCGGGGCAACCTGGTCTGGGCGTTCGGCTACAACGTCGCAGCGATCCCCCTGGCGGCTGCTGGCTTGCTGAACCCGATGATCGCCGGCGGCGCGATGGCCTTTTCATCTGTGTTCGTGGTGCTCAACAGCCTCCGACTGCGCGGGTTCCGACCCGCCGCCGAAATCCCTGAACCAGCCACGACGTCCGCCTAGGTTGAGAGCGACCGTTTCGCGATCGACGTAGGGAGCCGACCGTGGCGCGCTGGGCTGGCCCGCCCCCGCTGCTGATCGCCGCGACCGTGCTCGGTGTCGTGATCGCCCCAGCGGTCAGTCAGGCTGACGAGGGTGGTGTCGCCCGACAGCATGGCGCCGGTACCTCGCTGACGGCATCGCTCGCCAGCGGCGGTCGGCTGAACGCCGACGAGCAGCCGCCAGCACAGGGGTCCGACGAAACCCCGGCCCAGCCTGGTCAGGCGAGTGACGCGCCGTCCGGCACCTCAGCACGACGCGAAGCGGCGCAGCCTCAACTTCTCGGGGTGGCGTCGTTCAACCAGTTCCGTCAGCTCAGCGTTGGCCAGGCGCGCGCCGATGCCTTGGCGCTCACCGAGCGCAAGGGCGTGGCGATCATCGGGTGGCAAGAGGGCTACAGCTTCGGCCCGGTCTACTCGCTGCTGCGCCGCAAGGGGTGGGACACCAAGCGCTTCACGCCCGAACGCTCGGAGCGTGAGCTGGCGGTGTCGTGGCGCCGGTCGCGTTTCTCTCTGGTCGGGGCGGTGCTGCACCGGGTGGCCCCCGGAGTCGACGACATCGTCGGCCGCTACCCGTTCGGTGACCGGTTCGTGCTGCGGGTGACCCTGCGCGAACGCGCCACGGGGCGCGAGATCTCGGTCATCAACACCCACCTCCCGCAGGCGATCGAGGACCTCGACCGCGCTGGGCGATGGCGCGAAACCTTCAACGCCGCCCGCGCACGCGGCCAGCTCGAACGGATGACCGCGATCTGGCGCCGGGCTCCCGGTCGCTGGGTGATTGGCACCGGCGACTACAACTTCGACGCCCGCTCTGACGCTCGCGTGCGACCGCTCGGCGGCATCAGTCGTCGCTACGCCGGTACCGCTGTGTCGACCTATGCGTCGGCCGGCTTCGGCGACATCCGACCGACCCATCCGACCAGCCAGCGCTACATCGACTACGTGCACGTGGCGACGGCGGATATCGACGCTGGGCGCATCGCCGTGCTGGGGCACCGCACGCTCAACGGGCTGAACAGTGATCACCGACCACTGATCGCCTGGCTCAAGCTGTCGTAGCACGCAGCATCCCGCCGACTCTAGGTCGACGGGATGCGCAGGGTGTGGCGTGGAGGTGCTCGCGCTACTTGGCGGCTGCTGCTGCCTCGGCCTCGGAACCGGCGCCCTCGGTGCTCAGGGAACCGCCCTTGTCCTCGAGATGGGCGCGCACGAACCAGTGGAACAGCTCGAGCCGGTCGGTCTGTGCGATAAACATGTCTTGGGTGACCAGGTCGAGGTCGTCGAGCTCCTTGATCGCCTCGCGGTAGCTGGTGATCACGCCCTGGTAGACGAGGTCGAGGGCACCGAGGTGCTCCTGCGTCGTGGCGCGCCCGATGGAGTACTCGTCCCAGGTGCGGTTGTCCACGATCGAGCCCGGGGTGCCCATCGGTGAACCGCCCAGCGTGGCGATCCTCTCGGCGAGGTCGTCGGCGAACGCGCGCACCTCATCGACCTGGGGGTCGATCATTTCGTGCACCGAGATGAAGTGGGGGCCGACGACGTTCCAGTGCACGTGCTTGAGCGTCAAGTGCAGGTCGTTGGCTGCGTGCAGCCGAGCTTGCAGCAGTGCCACGACGCGCTCGGCGTCGGCCTTCTCGATGCCAGGAGTGGTGTAGCGGAGTGGTCCGTTGTCGGTAGCCATGTCTTTGAACGTACGGAGCGGGTGGGGCGATCGTGACACCTCAAGGGGTGAGCATCCGAGCGGGCCGTCGTAGGCTGAGGGACATGAAGACGTTGCTGCGTTGCCCGTGTGGTGAGTCGATCAAGGGCGCCGATGAGGATGACCTGGTCGAGAAGGCTCAAGCGCACCTCGCCGCCGAGCACCCGGGACGCGAGTACGACCGCGACATGATCTTGTTCATGGCGCTCTGACGCTCAGGTCCTGAGCGCGGCCGCCTCGATCAGCGACGGGCCGTACCAAGTGATCAGGCGACCGTCGATGAGCTCGGTCGGCGTCCGAGTGAACGCCTCAGGGCCGTCGGTGGCCGTGAACACGTAGGGCTCGTCGGGCAGCAGGACAACGTCGGCCCCGACCTCGTCGAGCTCGCCAACGTCGACGTGCGGGTAGCGCTCGGCGTGCCCGGCATAGACGTTGACCCAGCCGAGTCGCGCCACGAGGTCGGTGGTGAACGTGCGCGCCCCGACCACCATCCAGGGGTCTCGCCAGATCGGGATCACCACACCTCGGGTCGGCGGTGGGACGTCGCCGCACCACAGGTCACGGACGGTGCCGAGCCATGTGGGTCGGCTCCAGCCGATCGCGTCGACGAGGTGCTCCATCGAGCGAACGGCGTCGGGCACGGTTTCGATGTCGGTGACCCACACCGCGATGCCCGCCTCGCGGAGCCGCCGTACGTCGAGCTCGCGGTTCTCCTCCTTGTTGGCCACCACAACATCTGGCTGCAACCCACGGATCGCGGCCAGGTCAGGGTTCTTCGTGCCTCGCACACGGGTGACGTCGAGACCGGCGGGATGCGTGCACCAGTCCGTAGCCCCGACCACCGCCTCGGCATCGATCGAGACCAGGGCCTCGGTCAGCGACGGCACCAGGCTCACGACCCGCCGTGCGGGGCGGGCGAGGTGGAGAGGGTGTCCGAGGTCGTCGTTCATGAGCGCAGCGACAGGCCGCTCACGGCGTCAGCCACCCACGGGTGCGGCGCCACCTGGGCATCGATCAGTGCGGCGATGTCGTCGGGCATGTCACTGGCGCGACGCGACTGCATCGACACGTGCACGTACATCAGTTCCATCGTGCACGCGATCCGGTCGCGCTTCTCGTCGAGCACGTAGCTCACGGCGTGCACAGCCTTGGCGGTGCGACCCGCGAAGCCGACCCGAACGGAGAACTCGTCGCCCAACAGCAACTCACCCGTGTAGCCGATGTGGTGCTCGACGGTGAAGAACGACGAGCCGCGCTCCTCGATGTAGGCCTGCCCGAGCCCGAGATCGGTCAGGTGCAGCCACGGGGCCAGCGAACCCAAGTGGAAGTAGTGGGTGATGTTCATGTGCCCGTTCTCGTCGATGAAGTCCTCAGGCACGGCCTGGGGGAAGTGCGACGCGAGGGCACGCACCTGATCGGTGCTGGGCGGGGGAGTTCTGCTCACCTCGCGACCGTACCGATTGCTGCACTAGACCAGCGGGCCGGTCTTGTGGGTTCGGTCGCCCGCGCCGTCGCCGATCCCTACGCTCCCGTCGTGATGACTCTTCGCCGGCCGGGCCGTCGGCCGCTCGTGAGCGCGGTCTGCCTGACTCTGGCTCTCTCGATCGCCGGGTGCAGCAGCGACTCCGGCGCCGACCCCGACGACGACGGGGGCTCGACCAGCGGGGCCGAGCACACCGGACGCGAAGGCGATGGCTGGACCTTTCTGCACTACTCGATGGCCGACACGAACCTCGAGCCGTTCATGGTTCAGGACGTCAACGAGCTCGGCCAGGTGGGGAGCAACGACAACCTCCACGTTCGGGAGCTCATCGACCGCTCCGCCGAGTATGGCGACGACGAGCTCCTCGACCAGGGAAGCTGGGTGGGCGCGCGGGTGCTCGACCTAGGCGAGCCCGGCACCACCGAGCTGGTCGAAGACCTCGGTGACGTCGACTCTGCCGACCCCGACCTGTTGGCGCGCTTCATCGCTGAGGGCATCGAGGCCAACCGGGCCGGCCACTACGCGCTGGTGATCTCCGACCACGGTGCCTCGTGGCCCGGGATCGGTCCCGACGAGGGCAGTGACTTCGACGTCCTCGACCTGGCCGAGCTGACGGCCGGCATCCGCACTGGGCTCGACCTGGCCGGCGTCGACAAGCTCGACCTGATCGGCTTCGACGCCTGCCTGATGAGCAGCTATGAAGTTGCCAGCGCGATGGCTCCGCTGGCCGACCGGATGGTGGCCTCGCAAGAGCTCGAGCCCGGTCACGGCTGGAACTACGCCTCGCTCCAGGTGCTGGCCGACGACCCTGACACGACGGCTGACGAGCTGGGCAGCGAGATCATCGCCGGGTTCGTCGGACAGGCCGAGGAATCCGGCACCCAGGACGAGATCACCTTGAGCCTGGTCGACCTCACCAAGATGGACGCCGTCGACGCTGCGCTCGCCGAGTTCGCCGAAGCACTCGTGGGCAGCGCCGACACGATCGCGCCGGTCGTGGGACGTGCCGAAACCACGACCCTGGGCTTCGCCAAGAGCCCCAACGAGGCCGAGGACGGCCACCTGAAGGACCTGGGCCTGCTGGCCAGCACGATCGGCGTCGAGGCGTTGCAGGTCTCCGACCAGGCCGACGCGCTGGTGCGAGCCATCAACGACGCGGTGGTCGAGGAGGTCGAGGGAGTAGCCACCAAGGGGGCCACCGGGCTCTCCATCTACTTCCCGCCGCGGCCCGACCTGGCCGACGGCGCTTACTCCGACGTCGTCTCAGCCCAGCCGTGGAACGACTTCCTCGCTGCCTACTACGACGTGGGTGCCGCGATCCCCGAGGAGGCTCAGCCCCAGTTCCTCAACCGCCGCGGCGAGGCCGAGGTCACCTTTGACAACGACGGCAGCATCACCCTGACCGGCACCTACGACGACCTAGCGCAGGGCAACCTGACCGAGGCGACGATCAGCTACGCGTTCGTCAATGACGACGATTCGGTGACTTACTTCGGCGAGGAGATCGCCAGCTTCGACGACACCGGAACCCCGATCGCCGAGGGCAACTACGACCTCACCTCCCTGGTGATCAGCGACGGCGTCGACGAAGCGTTCGCCTACCTCGACCTCGACCTGTCCGACGACCTGTCGACAGCCTTCATCGATGTGCCGATGACCTACTACGCGGCCGACGACGTCGACGGCGTCGACCCCCAGGACGTGCTGCTCTCGGTGGTGCTCGACGTCGAGTCGGGCGACATCGTCAGCGAGACGCTCTACGTGTTCGACCCGGACTCCGGCGGCTACGGCGAGCTCGCGGCCGACCCCGAGGGCATCCTCGTACCCGACGTGCTCACCCTCACCGCCGCTGGCGAGCAGCTCTGGGAGCCGACCTCCGACGTCGGCCTCTACGCCGACCTGGCCAACCTCACCTACGACGTCGTGCCGCTCGACCCCGGCACGGTGCTCCAGGTCGACCTCAGCGTCTTCGACTTCGGCGGCAACTCGAGCACGGTCAGCTCGTACGTCGAGGTGCCGTAGTCCGCGCTCGGTCGTCGAGTAGCGCCGCGAGGAACGAGCGGGGCGTATCGAGGCGCGGTGGGCCGACCAGGGCCGGTGCCACCTACGGCTGGTTCTCGGCTTGCTGCATCTCGATACGCCGCCCGTGCTTCGTTCCTCAGCACGTACGGCTACTCGATGACCGGGCGAGAACAGGGCCGGTGCTGCCGCGGTGGTCGAGTAGCGCCGCGAGGGACGAGCGGGGCGTATCGAGGCGCGGTGGGTTGGCCAGGGCCGGTGCCGCCGCTGGGTCCTCGTGTCGCATCTCGATGACCGAGCGCGGTGTCAGACGTTGCGGCGGTACTGCCCGCCCACCTCGAAGAACGCCTCGGTGATCTGACCCAGCGTGCACACGCGGGCGGCGTCCATTAGGACGGCGAAGACGTTCTCGTCGGTGACTGCCGCGGCCTTGAGTCGGGCGATCGCCTCGGTCGCCTCGGTGGAGTGCTTGGCTTGGAAGTCCCGCAAGCGAGTGAGCTGCGACTGCTTCTCGGCCTCGGTGCCGCGGGCCAGCTCGACGTGGACCGGGGTGCCGTCACCGGAGTCTGGCTTGATGAACGTGTTCACTCCGATGATCGGGAGAGTCCCGTCGTGCTTGCGGTGCTCGTAGAGCATCGACTCGTCCTGGATGCGTCCGCGCTGGTAGCCGGTCTCCATGGCGCCGAGGACGCCGCCGCGCTCGTTGATCCTGTCGAACTCCTCGAGCACGGCCTTCTCGACCAGGTCGGTGAGCTCGTCGATGATGAACGACCCCTGCAGCGGGTTCTCGTTCATCGAGAGCCCCCACTCGCGATTGATGATCATCTGGATGGCGAGCGCCCGACGCACCGAGTCTTCGGTCGGGGTGGTCACTGCCTCGTCGTAGGCGTTGGTGTGCAGCGAGTTGGCGTTGTCGTACATCGCGATCAAGGCCTGCAGCGTGGTGCGGATGTCGTTGAAGTCCATCTCCTGCGCGTGCAGCGAGCGACCGCTGGTCTGCACGTGGTACTTCAGCTTCTGCGAGCGGTCGTTGGCGCCGTAGCGGTCGCGCATCGCAACCGCCCAGATACGGCGAGCGACGCGACCGATCACCGAGTACTCCGGGTCCATGCCGTTGGAGAAGAAGAACGACAGGTTGGGGGCGAAGTCGTCGATGTCGAGCCCGCGGGCCAGGTACGACTCCACGTAGGTGAAGCCGTTGGCGAGCGTGAACGCCAGCTGGCTGATGGGGTTCGCTCCGGCCTCGGCGATGTGGTAGCCCGAGATCGAGACGGAGTAGAAGTTGCGCACTGAGTTGTCGATGAACCAGGCCTGGATGTCGGCCATCATCCGCAACGAGAATTCCGTCGAGAACAGGCAGGTGTTCTGGCCCTGGTCTTCCTTGAGGATGTCGGCCTGCACCGTGCCTCGCACCGACGCGACGGCCTCGGCGGCCAAGATGGCCGTCTCCTCGGGCGACGGGTCGCGCGACTCGAGCTCACGGAACTTGGCGACCTGCTGATCGATGACGGTGTTGAGGAAGAACGCCAGCACGGTGGGGGCTGGACCATTGATCGTCATCGACACTGACGTCGACGGGGCGACCAGGTCGAAGCCGTCGTACAGGGCAGCCATGTCGTCCAGGCTGGCCACGTTGACGCCTGACGTGCCGATCTTGCCGTAGATGTCGGGCCGCTCGTCGGGGTCGCGTCCGTAGAGGGTGACCGAGTCGAAGGCCGTCGACAGGCGAGTGGCTTCACCCTCGTGCGACAGCAGCTTGAAGCGGCGGTTGGTGCGGAACGGGTCGCCCTCGCCAGCAAACATGCGGGCCGGGTCTTCACCGTCGCGCTTGAATTGGAAGACGCCCGAGGTGTACGGGAAGAAGCCGGGCAGGTTCTCGCGCCGCCAGAACCGCACGAGCTCACCGTGGTCGGTGAACGTCGGGAGCGAGACGCGGCGGATCTTGTTGCCCGACAGCGACTCCTTCACGAGCGACGTTCGGATCTCGCGGTCACGCACCGTGACGACCTGCTCGTCGCCGAGGTACGACTCGACCACGCCCGGCCATGCCCCGATCTGCTCCGCGACCGGCAAGGGCAGATCGCTCTTGGCCTTCTCGAGCAGGGCATCGATCTCTTCGCGGGCGGTGAGCTCGACCGCGACGGCTTCGAGCCGCTGCACGCGCCGTGCCTGCTCGACCAGTACCTCGGTGTCGGCGTGGTAGTCGCGCACGGTCTCGGCGATCTCGGCGAGGTAGCGCACTCGTTCGCTCGGGATCGCCTGCCGCAGTTCCGACGACGTGCGCGTGGTGGCGGGCTCGAGCGCACCCTCGCTGAGCGCGAGGCCTTGGTCGCCCAGCAGGTCGCGCAGCTCTTGGTAGAGGGCGGTGACGCCGTCGTCGTTGAAGCGAGCGGCTGAGGTGCCGAACACCGGCATGTCGGACGGCTGCTTTCCGAAAGCCTCGCGGTTGCGCACCAGCTGGCGTCCGACGTCGCGCAGCGCATCGGCGGCACCGCGGCGCTCGAACTTGTTGATCGCCACCACGTCGGCGAAGTCGAGCATGTCGATCTTCTCCAGCTGTGACGCAGCGCCGAACTCGGGCGTCATCACGTAGAGCGAGGTGTCGACGAACGGCACGATGGCCGCGTCTCCCTGGCCGATCCCGGGCGTCTCGATGATCACCAGGTCGAAGCCTGCGGCCTTGAGCACCTCGATCACGTCGGGCAGGTGCTCGGGCACCTCGTGCGCGCCTCGGGTTGCCATGGAGCGGAAGTAGATGCGGTCTCCGTCGAGCGAGTTCATCCGAATCCGGTCGCCGAGCAACGCACCGCCACCCTTGCGACGGGTGGGGTCGACGGCGAGGACGGCGATGCGCAGCTTGTCTTGCTGGTCTACGCGGAAGCGGCGCACCAGCTCGTCGGTGAGCGACGACTTGCCCGAGCCGCCGGTGCCGGTGATGCCGAGCACGGGGATGGTGCGGCTAGCCGAAGCCGCGCGGAGCGAGTCGAGGACGTCGGCGGGCAGTCGGCCCTGCTCGGCAGCAGTGATGGCGCGAGCGATCGCGAACCGATCGCCGCTCAGCACCTGGTCGGTGCCGACAATTCCACCGTTGGAGTCGTCAAGCAGGTCGCGATCGCAGCTGGCGACCACGGAGTTGATCATGCCGACCAGACCCATGCGCTGGCCGTCCTCGGGCGAGAAGATGGTGACGCCACTCTCGCGAAGCCGGGTGATCTCATCGCGGACGATCACGCCGCCGCCACCCCCGACCACCTGCACATGCCCGGCACCCTGCGCTCGCAGCGACTCCACCAGGTACTCGAAGTACTCGATGTGCCCGCCTTGGTAGGACGACACGGCGACGCCGTGCACGTCCTCCTCGATGGCTGCGTCGACCACCTCTTGCACCGATCGGTTGTGGCCGAGGTGGATCACTTCGCAGCCCTGGCTCTGGAAGATCCGCCGCATGATGTTGATCGAGGCGTCGTGACCGTCAAAGAGGCTGGACGCCGTGACCAGGCGCACCGGATGGGTCGGGACGTGGAGCTCGTTCGGCTGCGGCATGGGATCTCCGGGGCAAAGTAGTAGGACGCCCTACAATTTACTAGGGCGTCCTACTAAATGCTAGGCGGGGGTGCCCCGCTCCCGATGTCAGCCGACGGGCTGTGGCTCCCGGGCGTCGTCAGCGACGGTGGCGCTGTCTGTCTGCAGCGTCGTCGGGTGGGTGCGCTGCAGCCGCTCGCCCTCGACGTCCACGTTCGGCAGGATCCGGTCGAGCCAGGCCGGCAGGTACCAGGCCTTCTCGCCGAGGAGCTGCATCAATGCGGGGATCAAGATCATCCGGACGATGAACGCGTCGAACACGACGGCGACTGCGAGTGCGAAGCCGAGCGACTTCACGACCACGTCGTGCTCGAGGATGAACCCCGAGAAGACGGCGGTCATGATGATCGCGGCCGCGGTGACCACCCGAGCCGAGCTGCGGAACCCGTCGAGGATCGCTTCGTGAGTCGACGCGCCGTGCACGTGAGCCTCACGCATCCGAGTGACCAGGAAGACCTGGTAGTCCATCGCTAGCCCGAACACCACGCCGATCAAGAAGATCGGCATGAAGCTCACGATCGGCTGGGGGTCGAAGAGTCCGAAGAGGCCCTCCTGGAACACCGCCACTGTTGCGCCGAGCGTGGCGAGCACCGACAGCAAGAAGCCGAAGGTGGCCATGAGCGGCACCAGCAGCGAACGGAAGACCAGCATCAGCAAGATGAAGGCCAGCCCGATCACGACGGCCAGGTAGATCGGGAGCGCGTCAGAGAGCTGGTCGGACACGTCCGTGGTGATGGCGGTGAGGCCGGTGACGCCGACGGTGGTCGCTGACGACTGCTCGATGGCCGCTTGGCCGTCGCGCATGGCGCGCAGCAGGTCTTCGGTGGCCGGAGCATCGGGACCGTCGACTGGCTGCACCTGGATCAGCGCCCCGGTGGCCACGGACGCGGAGTCGGACGGGTCGGCGTTGGTGGCAACCACCTGAGCGTTGGCCACTCCGGAGAATCCCGCGGCCCACGAGGCCACGTCATCGAACGCCATGCCACTGTCGGCCGTCTCGCGTGCGTCGACGACGACGAGCAGGGGGCCTTCGCGACCCGGGCCGAACTCTGCGGAGATGATGTCGGAGGCCTGCCGCTGCGTGGTGTCCGTCGCGGCGGTGCTGTCGGTCGGGAAGGCGAGGTGCAGGCCCTTCATCGGGATGGCGATGACGCCCAGCGCCACGACCACGAGGATCGCGAATGCCACCGGACGGCGGGTGACGATCCGGCCCCAGCGAACGCCGTTGTTGAGGATCTGCAGGTCGCCGTCGCGGCGGGGCCGGTAACGACGGACCTGCCCGCCGAACGCCTTTGCCTTCAACATTCCGAGGATGGCAGGCAGCAACGTGAGCGCCACGAGCACCGCGACCAGCACGGTAGCCGCGGCGGCAAGGCCCATTGCGGTGAGGAACGGGATTCCCACAACAGCGAGGGCCGCAAGCGCGATGAACACCGTCAGGCCAGCGAACACGACGGCGGAGCCCGCGGTGCCCACCGCAATGCCGGCGGCCTCGGCGCGGTCGTCGGTGTGCCGCAGTTCGTTGCGATACCTGGCCAGGATGAACAGCGTGTAGTCGATGCCGACGGCGAGACCGATCATCGACGACAGAGCGGTGGTGCTCGAGTTGAGGTCGAAGAAGGCCGTCATCGCCATCACTCCACTCAGGCCGATGCCGACGCCGAGCACAGCGGTGAGGATGGGCAGCCCCGCGGCCACGAGCGAGCCGAAGGTGAGCAGCAGGACGATCAGGGCCAGGCCGATGCCGATCAGCTCGGCGGTGCCGCCCAGGGCGGCGACGACGCGCGATCCAGCGCCGTTCATCTCCACGGTGAGTCCGGAGCCGCGTGCAGTGTCGAGCAGTTCCTCGAGCTCGTCGATTGAGGCGGCCTCGACATCGGCAGGGGAGTCGACGCTCCACTGGAAGGTGATCAGGCCGGTGCGACCGTCCTCGGTCACCGGGGCCAGGGCGTAGTAGTTGCGCAGGGCGACGTCGTCGGGCGTGTTGTCGGCCCGGGCAGCGTCGAGCGCGAGCTCGGCTTGCGACTGCGCGACCGCCACGGGATTTCCCAGCCCGGGGTTGGTCGTCGTCGGGTCGTCGCCCATCTGGGGCAGCCCGGCGATGCTCTCGGCCAGCACGTTGAGCGGGCGGGTGTAGTCGGTCAACTGCTCGCCGGCGGGTGCCTGCACCACGACGTTGACGCTCGCCTGGTCGAAGGCGTCCTGCGACTGCGGGAACAGTTCGGACTGGAGGTCGGCCGCTTGCTCGGACGGGATGCCCGGGATGCTGAACGAGTCGCTGAAGGGCTTCGAGAACCCAGCCGCCGTGCCGACGACGGCGATCAGCAGCAGAAGCCAGCCGGCGATGAATCGCGGCCAGTGGTGATAGGCGGTCTTGCCCAGGCGGTAGAGAAGGGTGGCCATGGCTGGTCTCCTGTGTGTCCGAGTGAGGAAGTGAAGTCGGGGGGCGTCAGACGCCGAAGAGAGAACGCGCGGTGCGCAGCGCCTCGTCGAAGTGGTGCACGATCGAGCGTTCGCGCGGGTCGAGCAGGAACTCGTCGAGAGCGGAGTCGAAGAGCGCGGCGAGCACCCGGACCGCAACCTGCGCACGCAGGGCGCCGAAGGTCGGACCTTCACGAACCGCGATGTGCTCGACGATCTCGGCGCTGAGCGACTCGTAGCGAGCATGTACCGCCATGAGCAGTCTCGGGTTGCCGAGCAACATCCGTCGACGGATCTGGATCTGCTCGCGGTCAGCGAGCTCGACCTCGAAGAGCGGCAGGATCATGGTGCGTAGGTCCTGCAACAGGTCATGGTCGGGGCCGCCCGAGCGGAACTCGTCGACGTCGTCGTCGTCGAGGGTCGGCCAGACGCCCAGGATGGCGTCGATCTTGCGCGGGAAGTAGTTGAAAAGGGTCCGCCGGGACACCTCAGCAGCTTCGGCGAGGTCGTCCATCGTGTAGCCGTCGATGCCGTGCTGGTCGGTCAAGCGCTGGGCGCAGATCGTGATGCGCTCTGCCGTCGCACTCTTCCGGTCAATTGCACTGTCGATCACAAAGTGCAGTCTTGCACTCTCCGCGTTACGAGTGCATTTCGGAGCCGTGTGATCCTGCCCTCATCGGGGAGTCAGCAATCCGCAGGTGACGTCTAGGTGTTTGCGCATGGTGAGCTCGGCCACGTGGGGATTGCGGTCGGCGATGGCGGCGACGATGGGCGCGTGCTCGTCGTGGATCTCTCGCAGCGTCCGACCCG
The DNA here is from genome assembly GCA_049583775.1 of Nocardioides sp. GTDB lineage: Bacteria > Actinomycetota > Actinomycetes > Propionibacteriales > Nocardioidaceae > Nocardioides. The sequence goes on along the minus strand of JBAUWM010000218.1, from coordinate 1,424 downwards.
TGGCTGTGGTGGGCGGCCCGAGCAAGGCGGTCGTCGACCGGAGCGAACCGACGATCGCCGCGGCCCGCTTGTTGCCGGCTAGGCGCAGGATTGCGTCGTGCAGCGCACGATCTGCGGCCCAGAAGGCCGACTCGTCGGCAGCGGTGGCTGCTCGATCGAGTGCCTCGAGGTGAGACGCGAGTTGCGCCAGGTCGTCTGCGCTGCCGATCTCGGCCACCCTGCGCGCCGCCGCGGGTTCGAGTGCGGCCCGGATCTCGAAGATCTCGACGATGTCGTGTGAAGTCGGCAGCAGCACCCGGAACCCGCGGTTACGGCTGATTTCCACGAGCCCCGCCTCGGCCAGCTTGAGGAGTCCTTCGCGCACCGGGCTCCGCGAGACGCCGAGCAGCTCGGCCAGCTGATAGACCGAGTAGGTCGTGTCGGGCCGCAGTTCGCCGGCCGCCACGCCCTCGCGCACGGCGTCGACCACGGCGTCGGCCAAAGATGGCGCCGCGGCTGGAAGTTGAAGGACGGGCATGAGTAACATGTTACTCATGGACGAACTCGCGGTGCTCGCAGCGCTGTCGCGCGAGGGGCTCGAGGTGCGCTCCGACTCGGCCACCCGCGGCATGTACGCCAGCGATGCCTCGCTGTACCGGATTCCGCCGCTGGCTGTCGTGCGACCTCGGCATGTCGATGAGGTCGCCGCAGCACTCGCCGTTGCCCGCGAGACCGGCGCTCCGATCACGTCTCGAGGAGCCGGCACGTCGGTGGCGGGCAACGCCGTCGGCCGGGGCATCGTGCTCGACTTCTCGCGTCACCTGAACCGGGTGCTCGCTATCGACCCGGATGCGCGGACCGCGGTCGTCGAGCCGGGCGCCGTGCACGCCGTGCTGCAGAAGGCCGTGGCTCCGCACGGGGTGCGGTTCGGCCCTGACCCGTCGACTCACCCTCGCTGCACCATCGGCGGCATGATCGGCAACAACGCCTGCGGGTCGCGCAGCCTGGCCTACGGGCGCACGTCCGACAACGTTGCCGGGCTCCGGCTCCTGACAGCCGCAGGTCAGGTGCTCGAGACAGGCTACGACGCCGCGACGGGCGCGGCGCTCACGCGCGGCGCCGATGACGTCGTCGACGGGCTCCGCGCGGCCGCGGGCGCACACTTGGCCACGACCCGCACCGAGTTCGACCGGTTCGGACGGCAGGTCTCCGGTTATGCCGCGCACCATCTGCTGCCCGAGCGATTCGATCTCACCCAGGCGCTCGTCGGCTCCGAAGGCACGCTGACGGTGATCACCGAGGCGACCGTGCGACTCGTGGTCGACGCGCCGATACGCGTGGTGGTGGCCCTTGGGTTCACCGACATCGTGGCCGCCGGCGAGGCGGCTCCAGCCGTCGTCGAGCACGGGCCGACCTCGTGCGAGGGGCTCGACTCGCGGTTGCTC
>JBAUWM010000217.1:0-2379 GCA_049583775.1 Nocardioides sp. | reverse complement strand
GTCACCAGAGCGCGGCCCGACTTCTTCTATCGAATCTCGGAGACACGAGGGATCCTTGCCGAGGTTGAGCGCGGTGGCACGACCACCAACAATCACGACCTGAAGGACCTGTGGAAGGCCCATGTGGCGCCCAACGCCCATCACTTGTTTCTGATCGTCCCCAACTCGAATTGGCGAGCCGACGGCACACCACGTGAGAAGCCGTTCCCCCTCGTGGCTCGGCGCCTGGGCGCCTTCTTTGGCGATGCCCGGCGCGAGATCGACGTGCTGAGCGTGAACGTTTTCGGCTACTGACACCACGAACGGCCGCCACCCGAAGGTGACGGCCGTTCGCCGGTGAAGCCAGAAGCGATCAGCTGCAGCCAGAGGTGCTGCCGCAGCCCTCACACACGTAGCAGGAACCGGCGGGGCGCATCTTGGTGCCGCAGGTCATGCACAGCGGGCTGTCGACGGCGGTGCCGGTGAGCTGCTCGAGGAGCTCGGCTGAGGTGTGGGCCTGGGTCGTCTGACCGACCGCGGTGGCGGCTGCGGCGGGCGCCTCGGCTGCGGGGGTCTCGACGACGCTCGCTTGCGCTCGCTGCTCGACCTCCGGGGCACCGCTCGCTTCGCTGCGCTGCTCGCCCTCCGGGGCACCGCTCGCTTGCGCTCCTCGCACCTCAACCACCTGCGCGTCCTCGATGAGCTCGGCGGCGTTGCCGGTCTCCTCGGCGAGCAGCTCGTAGGAGCCGGTCTCGAGGTGGCGGCGGCGCTCGTCGGCGGAGTAGATGCCGAGCATCGAACGGGCCTCGAAGTCGAGGTAGTCCAGGGCCAACCGGCGGAAGACGTAGTCCATGAGCGACTGGGCCATGCGGACGTCGGGGTCGTCGGTGAGGCCGGCGGGCTCGAAGCGCAGGTTGGTGAACTTCGAGACGTAGGTCTCCAGCGGCACGCCGTACTGCAGGCCGATCGAGACCGCGATCGAGAAGGCATCCATCACGCCGGCCAGGGTCGAGCCCTGCTTGCCGAGCTTGAGGAAGACCTCGCCGAGCTGGCCGTCGTCGTGAGCACCGGAGGTCATGTAGCCCTCGGCACCCCCAACGGTGAAGGACGTCGTGCGCGAGGCGCGCGACTTGGGGAGCCGCTTGCGGGTGGGGGCGTAGACGACCTTCTCGACGACCTTGGTCTCGGCCACCTCGGCCTCGCTGTTACCCGACGCGGCGTCGCGCTCGGCGGTCTTCTTCTTGTCCTTGCCGTCGGAGAGCGGCTGGCCGACCTTGCAGTTGTCGCGGTAGACCGCGGTGGCCTTCAGGCCAAGCTTCCAGCTCTGCAGGTAGACGTCCTCGATCTCCTCGACCGTGGCCGATTCGGGCAGGTTGACCGTCTTGGAGATCGCGCCGGAGAGGAACGGCTGGCAGGCCGCCATCATCCGCACGTGGCCCATCGGCTTCAGCGCGCGGGCACCCATCGCGGTGTCGAAGACCTCGTAGTGCTCGGTGCGCAGACCGGGTGCGTCGATGACGTGGCCGTTCTCGGCGATAAAGTCGACGATCGCCTCGACCTGCTCGGGCTGGTAACCCATCTTGCGCAGCGCCCGCGGAATGGTCTGGTTGACGATCTGCATCGAGCCGCCGCCGACGAGCTTCTTGAACTTCACCAGTGAGAAGTCAGGCTCGATGCCGGTGGTGTCGCAGTCCATCATGAAGCCGATGGTGCCGGTGGGTGCGAGCACCGAGGCCTGTGCGTTGCGGAAGCCGTTGGCCTCGCCGATCTTCAGGACGTCGGCCCAGGCCTGAGTCGCGACCTTGTGCACCTCGTTGTCGGAGATGGCCAGGGTGCGGATCGTGTCGTTGGCCGCCTGGTGCTTGCGCATCACGCGCTTGTGGGCCTCGGCGTTGCGGGCGTAGCCGGCGTAGGGGCCGACGATGCCGGCGAGCTCGGCCGAGCGCTTGTAGGACTGGCCGGTCATCAGCGAGGTGATGGTCGCGGCCATCGCGCGGCCACCCTCGGAGTCGTAGCCCAGGCCCATCGCCATCAGCAGTGCGCCGAGGTTGGCGTAACCGATGCCGAGCTGGCGGTAGTTGCGCGTGGTCTCGCCGATCGGCTCGGTCGGGAAGTCGGCGAAGCAGATCGAGATGTCCATCGCGGTGATGATGAACTCGACGGCCTTCGCGAACAGCGGGGCGTCGAACGTGTCGTCGCCCTTGAGGAACTTGAGCAGGTTCAGCGAGGCCAAGTTGCACGAGGAGTTGTCCAGCGACATGTACTCCGAGCAAGGGTTGGACGCGGTGATGCGGCCGGTCTCGGGGTTGGTGTGCCAGTCGTTGATCGTGTCGTCGTACTGCAGGCCCGGGTCGGCGCAGGCCCATGCGGCCTGGCTGATCTTGCGGAACAGATCGCGGG
>JBAUWM010000216.1:0-2148 GCA_049583775.1 Nocardioides sp. | reverse complement strand
AGCCGGGGCCGGTTGCCGATCACCTGCACAGCCACGTTGCCGATGTCGAAGCCGGCCGCGCGCACCCGGCGCGCAGTCTCGGCGAGGAGTGCCGAACCGGCGGCCCCGGCCCACTCGGGCTCGGCGGTCCCGAAGTTCGAGCCCAGGTCGCCCAGGCCGGCCGCTGACAGCAATGCGTCGCAGGCAGCATGGGCGGCGACGTCGGCGTCAGAGTGCCCCTCGAGCCCGTGCGACTCGTCAGGCCAGGCGAGCCCGGCCAGGTGCATCGGCACTCCTTCGACCAGGCGATGGACGTCGACGCCGAGGCCGGTGCGCGGCACACGTTCGCTCTTCGTAATCTCCTGGGCCACCCGGTGATCATGCCTGAGTCACAATGCAGGAATGAAGAAGTCTGTCGCCGCGTGGGCGCTCGCCGGGGTCGTCGCCGGCTTTGCGGGCCTCGGCACCAGCTATCTGGTGGCGCGGTTGATGAACGAGCGGCTATCGCCGGTGACCGCAGTCGCCGAGCTGATTGCCAAGATCACGCCCGGCAACCTGGTTGAGGAGGCCATCCAAGCCTTTGGCACCAACGACAAGCCGTTCCTCGTCGCCGGCATCCTGATCTTCCTCACCTTGTCGTTCGCCCTGATCGGTCGCCTCGCGCGACGCTCGACCTGGCTCCCCATCCTCGCGTTCACGCTTCTGGCAGCGCTCGGCGTTGTGGCCACGCTGACCGCCAACGGGTCGGTCGTCACCGACCTCACCCCGATCGCGATCGGGTTCGTCACCTGGACCATCACGCTCTCGCTCATCACCGACCGGCTGCGTCGCCTGCAGGCCATCCCAGACTCTGAGCGCTTCGAGAGGCCCTACCTCAAGGGACGCCGCGAGTTCCTGATCATCACCGGGGCCGTCGCCGGCACAGCTGCTGTCGCAGGCTTGCTCGGCCGCGTCGCTGGTCGATCGCGACGTCAGGTGGAGCAGGCCAGACGCCTGCTGCGGTTACCGGTCACGACGCCGACGGTGCCGACTGACGTCAAGATCGGCGTCGACGGCGTGACGTCGTGGATGACTCCGGCCAACGACTTCTACTTGATCGACACGACCTTCACGAAGCCCGCCATCTCGCCAAAGGACTGGCAGCTCCGCATCCACGGCATGGTCGAGAACGAGATCGTGCTCAACTACGAAGACCTGGTCAATCGCGAGATGGTCGAAGGCTGGGTGACGCTCAACTGCGTCTCCAACCCGGTGGGTGGCAACTACATCGGCAACGCGTGGTGGAGCGGTGTGCTGCTCGCCCCGATCCTCGCCGAGGCCAAGCCGCTGGCCGGAGCCAATGCCGTGCTGCAGACCTCCGATGACGGTTGGAACTGCGCCACCCCGCTCGACGTGATCACCGACGGTCGCCCGGCCATGCTCGCGGTGGCGATGAACGGGTCGCCGCTCACGCTCGAGCACGGCTTTCCCGTGCGCACCTTGGTGCCCGGGCTCTACGGCTACGTCTCGGCCACCAAGTGGGTGGTCGACATGGAGCTCACCACCTTTGACGACGTCGATGCCTACTGGACGCAGCGCGGCTGGGGCGAGTTCGGCCCCGTGAAGATGTCGTCGCGCATCGAGGTGCCGCGCTACGGCGAGGAGGTGGCGGCCGGCGAGGTCGTCATCGCCGGGTCGGCCTGGGCGCAGCACACCGGCATCGACGCCGTCGAGGTCGCGCTCGACGGCGGAGCCTGGATGCCAGCAGAGCTCGCCGGATCGCCCACCGACGACGCGTGGGTGCAGTGGCGCGCCGTCGTTCAGGCCCCCGAGGGCGACCACGTGGTGCGGGTGCGGGCCACCGACAAGTTCGGCCTCGTGCAGACCGGAGCCATCGCCGACGTGCTGCCCGACGGCGCCACCGGCTGGCACACGATCGAGTTCGCCGCCCGCGCCTGACGGGGTCGCTCCTCGCCGCGCTCCGCGGCGTCCCCAGAGTTCCCGGGGCCGATCGGAGGCGAAAGCCCCGCAAACGCTGGGGACGACGATCGACCGGCGAGGCCCTAGGGTCGCCGGCATGAACGACTTCGATGGCCGCGGCGGCGTCGCGCTGGTGATCGGCGGCAACGGCGGACTCGGTGCGCCCATCGCCGACCTGCTCGCGGAGCGTGGTGCCGAGGTCGCGGTGAC
>JBAUWM010000215.1:0-2075 GCA_049583775.1 Nocardioides sp. | reverse complement strand
GGCTGCAGGGGTCTCGACAACGCCATCGCTCGTACCTCGCGCCGGCTGCTCGACCAACGGCACGACGCCATCGCTCGTACCTCGCTCCGGCTGCTCGACCTGCGGCTCAGGCGAGCTGGGCGAGCTCGAGCGGCACGGTCGATCGAGCGCCGAGGTGGCTCACCGACGGCCGGGCGCCCTCGCGCACCAGCAGGTCGCCGATCGCGGCGATCATCGCGCCGTTGTCGGTGCACAGCCGCATGGGTGGCACGCGCAGCTCGATACCCGCCTCGGCGCACCGCTCCTGGGCCAGGCTGCGCACCCGCGAGTTGGCCGCGACGCCGCCCACGATCACCAGGGTGTCGACGCCTTCTTGCTGACAGGCCCGCACCGCCTTGGTAACCACCGTGTCGGCCACGGTCTCCTGGAACGACGCCGCGATGTCAGCCGTGCTGATGCCGGGGTCGCGCGGCGCGGCCACGTAGCGCGCCACGGCCGACTTGAGGCCAGAGAAGGAGAACCCGAGCGCCGGATCGCGGGCTCCCATCAACGGCCGGGTGAACCGGACGGCGCCCGGATCGCCCTCCCGCGCAGCAGCATCGATCGACGGCCCGCCGGGGTAAGGAAGGCCCAACAGCCGCGCGACCTTGTCGAACGCCTCACCCGCCGCGTCGTCGAGGGTGTCGGAGAGGTGGCGGATCGGCGTCCGCACCAGGTCGTCGACCGCCAGCAGTGAGGTGTGACCACCACTGACGATCAGCACGATGCTGCGCTCGGGCAGGGGTCCGTGCACGAGAGTGTCGGCCGCGGCGTGGCCGGCGAGGTGGTGGACGCCGTACAACGGGACGCCCAGCGCCAGCGCCGTCGCCTTGGCTGCCGCGACCCCCACGTGCAGCGCTGTCGCGAGCCCCGGGCCGGCGGTCACGGCCACGGCGCCGACCTGGTGCCAGTCGAGGCTCGCGTTCTCCAGGGCGGTTCGCATGGTGGGCACCATCGCCTGCACGTGAGCCCGCGCTGCGATCTCGGGCACGACACCACCGAAGCGCACGTGCTCGTCGATGCTCGAGGCCAGCGCGTCGCCGAGCAGCACGCCGTCGCGCACGAAGCCGATGCCGGTCTCGTCGCAGGAGGTCTCGATCCCCATCACGATGGTCATCGCGACGATCCCGAGATCACAGGTCGAACTCGTCCCGACGCTCGGCGGGCACCAGGTCGACGTACTCGGGATGCTTGGCGAGGAATCCGCGTACGGCGGAGCACTCCGGTAGCACGCCGAGCCCGGCCTCACGGGTGGCGTCAAGCGCCCCCTCGATCAGTCGCGTGGCCAGCCCGCGACCACCGAACTCGTCGGCGACCTCGGTGTGCGGGAAGGTGCGTACGCCGTCCGACCCGTCGAGGTAGGCCGTCAGGCCAGCTCGAACGCCGTCGACATGGATCTCGAACTGGCCCTCATCTGGGTTGTCGATGACCTGGATCTCTTCGCTGCCGTCGTCCGTCATCCGCCCAGCCTGCCACCGAAGCCAACTTCTCGCCTCCACCGATCTGACATGCCGCGCCGCGCATCGCCTGCAACCCTGCGGGCAAGCGCGGGAAGTCGTCCCGGCGAGTGCTTCCCGCCGGCGCGGCCTGGCCGTCCGGTGCATCGATCTTCCGCAAAGTGGGCACCTGGAAGCATGCGGATCCTGGTCACCGGCGCCACCGGCAACGTGGGCACCGCCCTGGTGCGCCATCTCACCGGTCCCCATGGCTCGAAGCACCGGGTCGTCGCCGTCGCCCGACGTCCGCCGGTCGTGCAGGGAGATGGTTTGCGCGGCATCGAGTGGCACGACATCGACCTCACCGACCCGGCGGACGCCCCGCGGCTGGTCGAGGCGATGGCGGGCGCGGACGCCGTGGTGCACCTGGCGTGGGGATTCCAGCCCTCTCACGACCTCGAGTACCTCGAGCGTCTCGCCGTGGGCGGGACCCGGCTGGTGGCCGAGAGCGCAGTGGCGGTCGGAGTCCCTCGCCTCGTGCACATGTCGTCGGTCGGCGCCTACTCGGCCAAGCAGAGTGACGACCCCGTCGACGAGAGCTGGCCGACGCACGGCATTGCC
>JBAUWM010000214.1:0-6774 GCA_049583775.1 Nocardioides sp. | reverse complement strand
GCCGAGTGGCGTGGTCGTGTGGGTTGCGGGGGTCTCGACGGCGGCGTTGCTCGTGCCTCGCTCCGCCTACTCGACCTCCGGTGGCCGGTGGTTTCGAGGCTCGCTTCGCTCGCACCTCAACCACCTGGATGCCGGTGGTTTCGAGGCTCGCTTCGCTCGCACCTCAACCTCCTTGGAGGTCAGTCGAGGAGGGCCTTGACCTGTGCGATCGTCGCGGCTGGGTCGGCGCTGGCAGGCATCACGTTGAGGTGGGTGACGCCGGCCTCGGCGAAGGCCGCGATCCGCTCCTTGACGTACGACTCGGGACCGACCAAGTTTCCCGCCTCGAGGAACTCGTCGGGCACCAGCGCCTCGGCTTCCTTCTTCTTGCCGCTGAGGTAGAGCTCCTGGATCTCGGCGGCCTCCTTCTCGTAGCCGTACTGGCAGGCGAGGTCGTTGTAGAAGTTCTTGCCCTTGGCGCCCATCCCGCCGATGTAGAGCGCGTAGATCGGACGCGCGAAGTCGAGCATTCCCTTGACGTCGTCGCCGATGCAGAGCAGGCCGCCGGCGGTGATCTGAAGCGTGCCCAGGTCGGCCGAGCGCTTGGCGGCACCAGCAGCGAGCGAGGCGCCCCAGACCTCCTGCGCCTTCTCCGGGTAGAACAGGTGCGGCATCCAGCCATCAGCGATCTCGGCGGTCATCTCGACGTTCTTGTCGCCGAGTGACGCCACCCAGATCGGCACCTCGGGGCGCTCGGGCTTGGTCAGCAGCTTGAGCGGCTTGCCCAGGCCCAGGCCCTGGTCGGCGGGAAGCGGGAGGGTGATGGACCGGCCCTGGTGCTCGAGCGGTTCGCGACGCATTCCCTGGCGCAGGACCTCGATGACCTCGCGGGTGCGGCCCAGCGGGCGTTCGTACGGCATCCCGTGAAAGCCCTCGATGACCTGAGGGCCCGAGGCGCCGAGGCCGATGATGGCGCGGCCGGCCGAGACGTTGTCGAGGCCCGCAGCTGTCTGCAGCAGTGCCCCGGGGGTGCGCGAGAAGACGTTCAGGATGCCGGAGCCGATCTCGACCGTCTCGGTCTTGGCGGCGAGGTAGCCCATGAGGGTGGGGGAGTCGAAGCCGTAAGCCTCAGCGACCCACACGGTGTCCAAGCCGGCCTTCTCATAGGCCACCACCTGGTCGGCGGCCTGACGGGGGTTGCCGTCGTACATCAACATCATGGACAGCTTCATCGGGGCTCCTGATCGACAGTGACAGTAACGCTGTCACAATAGACCACGCAGCGGCCGCCTCCCAGAGTGTCCGCGAGCCGGTGACATCATCGCTGTGAAGAACCACGACCACGCCTGGCTGCTGCCGGGCCGCACCTAGGAGCTCAGTTGTCGACCTACACCGTCGCCGTCATCGGTGGTACCGGACCGCAGGGCAAGGGCCTCGGCTACCGCTTCGCCCGCAACGGGCACGCCGTCGTGCTGGGTTCGCGCGCCGCCGAGAAGGCGGTGCCGGTCGCGGCTGAAGTGACCGAGCGGCTCGCCGGCATCGACGGTGCTGGCGCTGTGTCGGGCGCCTCGAATGCTGATGCCTGTGCCGGTGCAGACGTCGTGTTGTTGGCCATCCCTTACGACGGCCACGACGAACTGGTGGCCACCCTGCCGCTCGACGGCAAGATCGTGATCTCGTGCGTCAACCCGCTGGCCTTTGACAAGCAGGGCCCCCATGGCCGCGTCGTCGACGCCGGCGAGGGATCGGCCGCCGAGTCGGCCCAGCGCATCGCACCCGAGTCGCAGGTCGTGGGCGCGTTCCACCACGTCTCGGCCGTGACCCTGTGGGGTGACCAGGACTTCCTCTCCGACGAGGACGTGCTCGTCTGTGGCGACTCGCCCGAGGCCAAGGCGGCCGCCATCGAACTGGCTGCCTCGGTGAGCGGACGCCCCGGCATCGACGCCGGAGCGCTGCGCCTCGCGCGCCAGCTCGAGCCCCTCACCGCCGTGCTGATCTCGATCAACAAGCGCTACAAGACGCACTCCGGCGTCCGGATCACCGGACTCTGAGAGAGGCTCAGCTCGGGGTGCTCGGCTCGAGCCCGAGCCGTTCGCGCCAGCGCTCTTCGCGGCGTTCTTCGCGGCGTTCTTCACGCCGCTGCTCGCGCTCGTCGCGGCGCTGGCTACCGTCATCGAGCAGGCCGAGCTCGAGACCGAGCGACACCCACAGCTCGGCAGCTCGGGTGGAGCTGATGTGCCCGCGGTCGCGCCAAGCGATGGTCGACCCGATCACGACCGGGCACAGGTCCTGCGCGCACAGCCACGGCGTCGGGTCGATGCTGTGCACGCCGGCCCGCTCGGCAGCGGCCTCCGAGACCAACCGCAGGTCTTCGCTCCAGCTGGTGGGCGCGAACATGCAGTCGCCGAGGTCGACGTCGTCCTGCGCCAGGCAAGCACCGGGTTCTTCGGGCAGCCGGGGCACGTCGGTGAGCAGCTCCATGCGGTCTACGTGCGGCGCATACGCGGCGAACATCTCGTCGTAGCCGGGAGCCAGGATCCGCTCGACATCGTCGCGCTTGTCGAAGAACTCGCCGCCGTCGTAGACGCCCGTGGGTGGCGGTGACATGGCAAACACCATCAGGTCTGGCTGAAGCGCCTCGACCTGCTCGACGACCCAGTCGTGGAAGTCACGGCACTCGGGCCACGGTGCCCCGGTGCCGAGCTGTCCGGGGTCGACGAAGGCCGCCGTGCACTGCTGCTTCACGAAGTAGTAAGTGGCGTACCCGGCCTCCTCGGCGATCTGCTCGAGCGCGGGGATCCACGCCCGGGCGTGCGAGTCGCCGGTGACCACCATGATCTGGTCGCTGTCGACGTCACCACGCCGGCAGACCGGCCGTGCGGGGCGCTGGTAGTTGCACTCGCCCACGTCGGCCACGTCGGCGTTCAAGTCGATCAGGTCGGGGGTCAGGTTGCTGGGCACTGGCCAGCCCTGCAGACCAGCGCGCACCGAAGCCTGCACCAACCCGGCGATGTCCTCGTCGGCGATTCCGAACGCCGAAGCCGTGACGGCGGGGTCGTTTCCACGCTCGCTGCCGAGCCACTCGGCCCAGGCTTGGCTGCCGAACGCTGCTGGCAGCACCAACACAAGTGAGACCGGGTACAGCAGGAGTCCGCGGACAGGACGACGCCAGAACGTGCCGGTGCGGAACGGTTGCTCGATGAAGCGGTAGGTGAGGTAGGCGAACTGAAACACGAGCAGCACGGCGATCAGCGTCTCGGTCACCGTCAGCGTGCGCCCCATGCTCACCTGCGGCACGACGATCACTGGCCAGTGCCACAGGTAAAGCGAGTACGACCAGTCGCCGATCGTGCGCATCGGCGTGATCGACAACAGTCGGGCCACCAGCGGGCGACGCACGGGGTGGGCTCCGGCGATCAGCAGCGCGGCCGCCGACAAGGTGGGCAACAGGGCCTCGTAGCCGGGGAACGCCTGCTTGTCGTCGTACAGGAAGACGGCCAAGGCAATGCCGGCCAGGCCAGCCAAGGCCAGGGGCTCGGTGAGCGTGCGGAACCGGATCGAACGCCCCGCATGCAGCGCCAGAGCCACCAGCGCGCCGATCGCGAGCTCCCAGGCCCGGGTGAAGGTGGAGAAGTAGGCCGAAGTGGGCTCGTCGACGGTGCGGTGGATCGACCAGGCCAGGCTCGCGCCGCCGCCGACGAGGGCGAAGAACGCCAGGGTCTTGATCGGTGCCCGGCCCGGCGCGCGACGGTAGGTGAGCAGGCAGGCCAGCAGCACGAGCAGCGGCCAGGCGACGTAGAACTGTTCCTCGACCGCCAGCGACCAGAAGTGCTGGATGGGGGAGGGTGACTCCTCCAAGGCGAAGTAGTCGATGCCTTGCGTCGCGAAACGAATGTTGGCGCCGAAGAACGCTGCCCACACGGCGTCCTTTGCAGCATCGAGGGCGTCGATGAAGTTCAGGTAGACCACCGAGAACAGCACGGTGAGCGCGAGGACCACGGTCGCTGCGGGCACGATCCGGCGCGCGCGGCGCGCGTAGAACGAGCCGATCCGGAACTTTCCGTCGGCGACGATTCCGTTGACGATCAGCCGGGTGATGAGGAAGCCGGAGACGACGAAGAAGACGTCGACGCCGACGAATCCGCCCGCCATGCTCGAGACCCCCGCATGGGCGGCAATGACCGTGAGCACGGCGACAGCCCGCAGGCCTTGGACGTCAGCGCGGAACCCGCCCCGAGCGTCGTGGTCTGCGGGAGTCAGGTGGGCCTCAGGGGACCGTGTGCCGGAGCTCATCGCGCGCTGAAAGTATCAAGAATCACCCCGAGGTCCCGCCTCGGCGCAGACCGGCCGAACCGCTAGTCGACGGTGCGGGCGAGCCCCTCGATGACTTCTGCCCCCGGAAGCAGGGGCACGAGTTCACCCGGAACGAGAAGCTTCGAGCGACGCACGCCCGAGCCGATCACCGCGACGGCCATCTCGGGCACCCGCACGTCGACCAGGAGTCGCCAGGCGGCGGGCAGGCCGACCGGGGTGATGCCCCCGTGCTCCATGTCCGACTCTTCCACCGCACGCTCCATGGCCAGGAACGAGCACTTGCGCACGTCGAGCAGCCGCTTCACCCGGTCGTTCACGTCGACGCGGGTGTCGGCCCGGGCCAGGCACGCGGCCACTCGTTCAGCACCGTCACGCCGTCCGGCCACGACCACGCAGTTCGCCCCCGTGTCGAGTCCGAGGTCGTAGGCCGCGGCCATCGCTGCCGTGTCGGCGAGCGCTGGGTCGATCTCGACGACCCCGACCAGGTGAGCCTGGCTGAACGCCGCCAGTGCGGCTGCGACCGGGGCGGCCAGCAGATCAGGCCGGTCGAGGGCGGGAACGGTGGTCAGTCGTCCGAGAGAGGGAGTGGTGCTCGACGTCATCGCTCCATCGTGTCGGACGGATCAACCAGGCGGTCGGCGGGACGGGCGAGGCGTCGGCGGTCGGCAGACACGAGCGCCACTAGACCACCGATGCCGGCGAGCACCCAGGGCAGTGGGAGCAACCAGCGGATGTTGTCGTCGGTGACCACATCGCCGGTCACCAGGGCCCATATGCCGGTCAGGCCGAGGAACGCGATGCCCATGACCAAGTGGCCGATGTTCGCTGGGTGCCGGGCAGTCAGGGTGGTGCGTAGGTCGGCGGAGGTCCGCCCGCTCATGGTCTCCATCAGTTGTCTCCTTCGCGGTCGATCTGGATCTCTCCGATGCCGAGCTCCACTTCGAGCTCGAGAACCGGAGCCTGGGGGCCGCCGTCGACGGTGTTGGTGCCCTCGCGGCCCTGGTCGTCGCCGAAGACCTCGCGGTGGCCGATGTCCAGACCGCCCTCCACACGCACGTCGATCCCTTGCGGCACGATCACGGCTATCCGACCGAGGCCGAGGTCGATCTCGATCGTGCGTCCGTCGAGGTTGTCCAGGTCGGCGATCCTGGTCAGGTCGAGTTCGATCTCGCCCATACCGAGGGTGTACTCGTCCTCGACCGCCGAGGCCGTGACCGGCCGCGCATCGATGTGGCCCGTCTCCACGTCATGCATGACGGTGGCGCCTGCCGTCGCGAGGGCGCTGACCAGGCCGAGGGCGATGATTCCCCCGGCGCGCCCCCAGAAAGCGCCGACCGTCAGCATCACGCCGCAGGTGGCCAAGGCCAGGGCTGGGTAGGCGCCGTCAGCGATGTCGGCCCCGGCCAGCTCGATCATGCCGAGGACGCCGCAGCCGATGGCGATCAGGAGCAGGACGTACCAGAAGAGCACCGGTCCGCCGCGTCGCTGCTGTGGTGCGGGCGCCTCAAAGACCGGGGCCGCCTCGGTTCCGGGCGGTGGCACCTGACTGGTCGTGCGGTCGTTGCGGTGACGAAAGGCCATGACTCCGAGCACGATCGCGCCGATGATGACCAGAGGCCACGGGAAGTCCCAGCCGCCGAGGCTGTCGCCGAGCAGGGCGAGGGCCGAGAGGATCCCGACGATCACCAGGGCCACCGTGCGACTGCGCTCGTCGAGGCGCACGGTGGCTTCGTCGTTGTCCTCCGACGGAACGATCAGCCAGCAGACGCCGTAGATCAACAGGCCAGCGCCACCGAAGAACACGAGCACGACCAGCGCAACGCGCGGAATGATCGGGTCGATGTCGAAGTGGCGGGCCAGACCGCCGGCGACGCCCGCAACCTTGCGGTCGTGTCGCGTGCGGCGCAGTCGGCCCAGGTCGCGGATCTCGTCGCGGGAGACGCGTGGTTCTGGCTCGACCGGGGCTTCGGGAGGTGAGGTGCTCATGGCATCAACACTGGGCTCTGCAACGCGCCCGCACCATCGGGGACGACCCTGGTTCTGCTCAGGGTTCGACCAGGGGTCGACCTGATGGAGGGCACCTGCGCGCTGTGTGACGATGGCGGTGCTATGACGACCACTGAGGCCCGGCCCGCCTACCGACGGGCCACGCGCGACCTCGAGTCGCCGATGGTGGGCGGCGTCGCATCGGGGCTCGCCCAGCATCTCGGGCAGCCGGTGCTGTGGGTGCGAGTCGGTTTCGTGGTGGCCACCGCTCTCAGCGGGCTGGGCCTGGTGCTCTACGCAGCCTTCTGGGTGATGCTCCCGGCCCCGACGGCGTTCGCGTCGTCCGCTCCAGGCCTCGAGAGCGCGAGTCGCGGCGGCCGACGTCCAGCTCGCCGTCGGCGACTGGTCGACGTCGGCCCGATCATCGTGCTGGCTGCACTGGGTCTCGGAGCGATCTTCGTGGTCGAGGCTGTCTTCGGGCAGGGCGCGATCTTC
>JBAUWM010000213.1:0-5187 GCA_049583775.1 Nocardioides sp. | reverse complement strand
ACCGTGCTCAAGTGCGTCTCCCTGAGGTGGCTGCTTCAGCTCGGACTGCCCGTTCCGGAGCGGGCGACGGCCCAGTGAAGCAGCCGTGATCCTGTGGTTGACGACGTTCGTCCTCAGCATCGTCTCGGCACTCGTCCCGTTCCTGCCGATCGAGGTCTACATCCTCGGCGCCGGGGTCACCGAGAGCGGGACTGCGGCGGCGATCTCGCTCGGGTTCGCGGCCGGCGCCGGAGCGACCGTCGGCAAGATCATCTGGTACGAGGCCGCGCGCCGCGGCGTCGAGTCGGCGTGGGCACAGAAGAAGCTCGCCGCCCCCAAGGTGAAGGCCGGCTACGAGAGGTGGCTGGCCCGCATGGAGGGCCGCCCCGTGTACGCCGCGGCGATCTTGTTCGTCGCGGCGTCGGTCGGCGTTCCGCCCTTGCTGGTGATGGCCGCGGTCGCGGGCCTGCTCAAGATGCCGATGTGGATCTTCATCCCGACGGTGCTGGTGGGTCGCACCGTCCGGTTCTCGCTGCTGTTCCTCGGTGTCGACTTCGCCCTGCACTGAGGCAGCCACTACGCTGACGCCATGTCGCTCAGCCTGGTCACCCACGTCGTCCTGCGTGCCGCAGAGGAGGGCGCCGAGCACGGCGACCCCGCCGTCTCGCCCTGGGTGATCGGTGGCATCACCCTGGCGATCCTGCTCGGCATGCTGCTCGCCCTGGTCGCCTTCGGCGGAGGACGCGAGCACAGCTGAGCATGAGCTCTCCCGCCGCAGCGCGACGCCGAGTCGGCGTCATGGGCGGCACGTTCGACCCCATCCACCACGGCCACCTCGTGGCTGCCTCCGAGTCGCAGGCGTTCTTCGACCTCGACGAGGTGGTGTTCGTGCCCACCGGACGGCCGTGGCAGAAGCAGAACCGTCAGGTTTCTCCGCCCGAGCACCGATATCTGATGACCGTCGTGGCCACGGCCGCCAACCCTCGGTTTCGCGTCTCTCGTGTCGACATCGATCGGGCGGGTCCGACCTACACGATCGACACGCTGCGCGACCTCGCAGCCGAGCTGCCCGATGCCGACCTCTACTTCATCACGGGTGCCGACGCGTTGACCGAGATCTTCGGATGGCGCGACGTCGATCAGCTCTTCGAGCTCGCCCACTTCGTCGGGTGCACCCGGCCCGGCGCCGAGCTCGACCCAGCCACGGTCGGGGCCATTCCCAGCGACCGGGTGACACTGCTCGAGATACCCGCCCTAGCCATCAGCTCGACCGACTGTCGTGAGCGACAGCGGCAGGCACGACCGGTCTGGTACCTCGTGCCCGACGGTGTCGTCCAATACATCACCAAGCACCGTCTCTACTCGGGACCAGAAGAAAGCCCCTCATGACTGCCACCGACCATGCCCTCGAGCTCGTCGTTGCTGCCGCTCGCGCGGCCAGCGACAAGCTCGCCAGCCAGATCATCGCCTTCGACGTCAGCGAGCAGCTGGCCATCACCGACGCGTTCTTGCTGGCCTCGGCCACCAACGACCGGCAAGTGAAGTCGATCGTCGAGGAGATCGAAGACAAGCTGCGCGAGATCGGGGCCAAGCCCATCCGTCGCGAGGGCGAGCGTGACGGGCGCTGGGTGCTGATCGACTACGGCGAGATCGTGGTGCACGTGCAACACGAGGAGGAGCGCCAGTTCTACGCGCTCGAGCGGCTGTGGGGCGACTGCCCCACGATCAAGCTTCCGGACGACGTCGTCTCTCACGAGCGGTGACGTGGTGAGCAGCACCTCATCGCGTCGCCTCGTGCTGCTCCGCCACGGGCGCACCGAGTGGAACCACGCCGGGCGGGTGCAGGGGCAGACCGACGTCGACCTCGACGACGAGGGCCGCGCGCAGGCGAGCCGAGTCGCGGTCGAAATGGCCAAGCTCGACCCGACGGTGCTCTGGAGTTCCGATTTGCTGCGCGCCCGACGTACCGCTGAGGCGCTCGCTGACGTCACGGGCCTGCCGCTCGTGCTCGACGCTCGGCTGCGCGAGTTCGGTCTGGGCGAACGCGAGGGCATGACGCACGCGGAGTACGCGGCCGCCGCTCCCGAGGAGTTCAACCTCTTTCGGCATGGCTACTACGACTCAGCGCCCGGCGCCGAACAGACCGACGCCGTCCGCGACCGCATGCGCGAGGTGCTGCGCGCGCTGCTCGAGACGATCGGCCCGGGGGAGACCGTCATCGCGGTGAGCCACGGGGCCGCGATTCGAGTCGCCACCGGTGCCTTGTTGGGGTGGCCTGACGACCAGTTTCACACCCTGCGCGGACTGGAGAACTGCGGCTGGGTGGTGCTCGAGGAGCACTCCGAGATCGACGGTCTTCGCCTTGGTGCCTACAACCGCACAGTCTGACCGAACCCGGCCACCCCGGATTTCGCTTCGCGTCAGCGGTTGGCTAACATTCTGCGAGTTGTCCGGCAGGTAACAGGGTCGGCAACAGGTTCGGGGGTGTGGCGCAGCTGGTAGCGCACCTGCATGGCATGCAGGGGGTCAGGGGTTCGAGTCCCCTCACCTCCACCGAACTATCAGGGTCGACTTCCCGCGAGGGAGGTCGACCCTGATGGCCTTTTGTGCGGCACTCCCGAGTGAGGCTGAGCGCTCCCCCGGGGGTGCGACCGGGTGGTGTCGTTGTCACCCCCCGGCCGCACGATGGGGGGTCGCCACGGGCCGAGTCGACTTCGACACTAGGTCGCGGGTTGCTCGATCGCTTCACCCCTCTGCGACAGCCGTGAGTCTCAGGTGACGGCGAGCTCGTCCCAGTCGACTTTCGACGTACGTTCCTGGTACTCCGCAACCGTGCCTGGCCAGTTGGTCGTGATCCTCGGACCGTCGACGTACCAGCTGTCGCACCCATTCCAGGACGACGCCCGCAGACGGGACTGCATCTCGCGGTCGTAGGCCTCGGCCACCTCGGGCCGTATCTCGGCGAACTGCGCGCCGGACTCCGCAATCCGGGCGGCCACTTGGGCGATGTAGGCCGCTTGCGCCTCCATCATGCCGATGATTGAGCTGCCACCGAGGTTGGTGTTGGGGCCGTAGATGATGAAGAGGTTGGGAAAGTCTGGCAGCGCGATTCCGAGGTGGGCTCGCGCGCCATCGGCCCACTGCTCATGGAGGTCGGCGCCGGCCCTGCCGCTGACGGTGACGTCGGCGAGGAACGCGGTAGCCGCGAACCCAGTGCCCCAGATCACCACGTCGGCCTCGTGGAGCACGCCGTCACTGGTGCGGACACCGTTGGCCTCGACGCCCGCGACCGCCTCAGTGACGACCGCGACATGGGCTTGGGCCAAGGCCGGGTACCAGTGGTTCGAGAAGAGGATCCGCTTGCACCCGATGTCGTAATCGGGCACGAGCTTGGCCCGCAGGGTCGAGTCGGGCACCTGACGACGCAGGTGCAAACGCCACGCTTGCCGGAGCACCCCCAGGAACGGCTTCGACCACCGCACCTGCCCGCCGAGGGCGGCGTTGAGCAGTTCGCTGAATCGGAAGATCGAGCGGCGCTCAACGCCCAGCAAACCGGGCCAGCGGCGGAACAGACGGTGGTGCCGGGGTCGGTATTCCTGGTCAGGCTTGGGCACGACGTAGGGGGCCGAGCGCTGGAAGACGGTCATCTCGGCGACGTCGTCGACGATGCCCGGCACGAACTGGATCGCGCTCGCTCCCGTGCCGACGACGGCGACGCGCTTGCCGGCGAGGTCGACGTCGTGACGCCAGTTCGCTGAGTGGAAGGTCGGGCCGGCGAACGACCCGCTGCCGGCGAGGGCGGGGATCACCGGATTCGACAGTTGGCCCACGGCTGAGATCACGATGTCGGCGACGTAGCCGGCACCTGCTTCGGTGGTGACGGTCCAGGTGCCGGCAGCGTCGTCGAACACCACCGAGCGAACCGTGGCGCCGGTGACCACGTGGTCGGTGAGGTTCTCGCGCTCAGCTGCTTCGCGCAGATAGGCCAAGATCTCCGGTTGCTCCGCGTACCGGCGCTTCCAGGCGGGGTTGATGGCCCACGACCACGAGTACAGGGGGGAGGGCACGTCGCAGGCCGCGTTCGGGTACGTGTTGTCGCGCCACACGCCACCGATCGAGTCTGACCGCTCCAGGACGGTGATGTCGGTGACGCCAACCTGCTTGAGGGCGCGTACCGCTCCGAGGCCGCCGAAGCCGGCGCCGATGACGACGACACGTGGATTGCTCATGGACGGAATCTAAGGCGACCGTGCCCACGCGAGGCAGGGTCTGAGCCGAGAATGATTGATAATTGCGGACATGACCGGCGCCGTCTCCCTGCCGGAACCCGCCGCCGACGACTGGGGCTTCCCCCGCGCCGTCGCCGGCATCAACGCTCTCGTCTCCTTCGGCCGCGCTCGCGGGGTTGGGGCCGACCGACTGCTGTCGGGCACGGGCCTGGTGCCCGCTGAGCTCGCGGAGTCTGGTCAGGAGGTCATCGCAGCCCAGGAGATGCGGGTGGTGCGCAACCTGCGGGCGGTGCTCGGCGAGGTCGGTCTGAGCGTGGGGGAGACCTACCGGCCGGCTACGTTCGGAGCCTTTGGCTACGCGATGCTCGCCAGCCACACGGTGCTCGAGGCCATGCAGACCGCACTGCGTTTCATCGACCTGAGCTTCGCCTTTGCGATCCCGCGGGCTGAGCTACTGGCCGACGAGGTCGTGGTCTCCCTCGACGCCACCACGCTCCCCCCCGACGTGCGCCGCTTCCTGCTCGAGAGGGACGCCTCGGCGGTGCGCACGGTGCTCGATGGTCTGGTTCCGGGCGGGGTCGGAGCGCGGTTGCAGATGCAGCAGGACCGTGCCGAGATTCGGTTCGACGCCGTCGAGCTGAAGCGTCCGTTGGCCGAGCGCAGTGCCGACACTCTTGCCCTCGCCGAGGCGATGTGCCGCGACGTCGTCGGCCGACGACGAGCCCGGGACGGCTTCGCCCAGGACGTCCGGGTGCTGATCACCCAACGACTGCCCCGGGGAGCTGCGATGGCTGAGGTGGCCTCCGCGCTCGGCTACACCGAGCGCACCTTGCGGCGTCGGCTGCAGGTCGAGGGAGTCGGCTACCAGGTGCTGCTCGACGAGGTGCGCTCCTCGATGGCCGCGGCCCTCACCAGTGGTCTGGCCACGATGCCGGTGGCCGAGCTCGCCGCCCGCCTGGGCTACGGCAGCGCCCCGGCC
>JBAUWM010000212.1:0-4521 GCA_049583775.1 Nocardioides sp. | reverse complement strand
GTCGTGCCAGTCGTGGCCGGGATGGGGGAGTCGGGCGACGCCGTCGGGGTCGGTCAGCACGCGGTCGACGAGCCCGAGCGCGTCGTAGCCGGTGGTGCCGGCCGTGGCCCAGGAATCGAGCAGCACCTCGCCGGGCTCGAGGATCTTCTCGACGAGCACGTAGGCGTCGCGGGTCAGTGTGGCCAGGTCGTCGAGGTAGCCCGCCGGGTCCCGCAACCCGTCGGGGTGGTCGACGCGCAGTCCGTCGACGAGACCTTCGGTGAACCAGCGGCGGATCTCGGCATGGGTCTCCTCGAACACCCAGGGTTCCTCGACGCGGAGCCCTGCCAGCGAGTTCACCGCGAAGAACCGCCGGTAGTTCAGGCCGTGGTCGGCGGCCGTCCAGTGGACGAGCTCGTAGTGCTGCTCGTCGAGTCCACGGCTTCTGGGCGCCAGCGGGAAGGCATGCTCGTGGTAGCGCACCAGACCTTCGTCGAGATCTACCTGCACCTCGTCGAGCCCGTCGTCGCCCAGCACCGGGAGGCGCACCTTGCCGCCCGTGAGGTCCCAGTCGACGTCGAACGCGTCGGCGTAGCGGGAACCGCGCCCGTGGCGCAGCAGGTCCCACCACCACGCATTGATCTTCGGAGTGGCGACCCCCACGTGGTTGGGCACGATGTCGACCAGCACGCCCAGCCCCAGACGCCTGGCCTCTGCCGAGAACGCGGCCAGACCGGCCTCGCCACCTCGAGCCGGATCGATGCGGTGGTGCGCGACGACGTCGTAGCCGTGGTCGGAGCCCGGCTCGGCCTCGAGCAACGGTGACAAGTAGACCCAGTCAGCGCCCAGGTCGTGCAGGTAGGGCAGTCGTCGGGTGGCCTCGAACAGGTCGAAGCCCGCCCGGATCTGCAGCCGGTAGGTGTTCCTCGGCGTCCGCACGCTCAGTCGCTCTTCGTCTGCGCAGCCACGGACGCCGCGACGGACAGGTCGGGTTCAAGCTCAGGCTCACGGCCCTCCCGCAGCACCAGCACGCTCCGTCCGGCGAGGGGGAAGGTCGATCCGGCTTCGCGACCGGCCTCGGGTCCGCTCGAACCCGCGGTGTTGATCACGACGTCCCAGGTGGCGGCGTACTCCTCGGGGGGCAAGGTCACCTCGGCCGGGCCATCAGCGTTGAAGTAGAGCAGGAAGTGGTCGTCGGTGATCGGCTCTCCGCGTCGGTCCATGCCGGAGATGCCCTGCCCGTTGAGGTACATGCCCAGGGCCTGCGAGCCGCCGTCCCAGTCGTCGTCCTCCATCGGCCGGCCGTCGAGGTGCAGCCAGACGATGTCGTTGAGCCGGTCTCCCTCTCCGCCACGCACCGGGGTGCGCACGGTGTTGCCGGTAAAGAAGCGCTGCCGGTGGAAGGTCGGGTGCTCGCGGCGCAGCTTGATGAGTGCAGCAGTGAAGTCGAGCAGGGGCTGGTCGGCGTCCTCCCAGTGCATCCAGCTGATCTCGGAGTCCTGGGCGTAGGTGTTGTTGTTGCCCTGTTGCGTGCGGCCGAGCTCGTCGCCATGGGCGATCATCGGGACTCCCTGGCTGAGCAGCAGGGTGGCCAGGAAGTTGCGTTGGGAACGAGCTCGAGCGGCCAGGATCTCGGGGTCGTCGGTGGCGCCCTCGACGCCGTGGTTCCACGAGCGGTTGTGGCTCTCGCCGTCACGACTGTCCTCGCCGTTGGCCTCGTTGTGCTTGTCGTTGTAGGACACGAGGTCGCGCAAGGTGAAGCCGTCGTGGGCGGTGACGAAGTTGATGGAGGCGAACGGACGCCGGCCCGAGTGCTCGTAGAGGTCGGAGGAGCCGGAGACCCGCGAGGCGAAAGAGCCGAGGGAGGGCTCACCGCGCCAGAAGTCGCGCACTGTGTCGCGGTAGGCCCCGTTCCACTCCGTCCACTGGGGCGGGAACCCGCCCACCTGGTAGCCCCCTGGGCCGACGTCCCACGGCTCGGCGATCAGCTTCACCTGCGAGACCACCGGGTCCTGCTTCACGAGCTCGAAGAACGTGGCGAGCCGGTCGACGTCGTAGAACTCGCGGGCCAGAGCGGAGGCGAGGTCGAAGCGGAACCCGTCGACGTGCATCTCGAGCACCCAGTAGCGCAGCGAGTCCATGATCAGCTGCAGCGAGTGCGGATGCCGCACGTTGAGGGAGTTTCCGGTTCCCGTGTAGTCCATGTAGTACTGCGGCTCGTCCTCCATGAGCCGGTAGTACGCCGGGTTGTCGATCCCCTTGAAGCTCAGCGTGGGGCCGAGGTGGTTGCCCTCGGCCGTGTGGTTGTAGACGACGTCCAAGATGACCTCGATGCCAGCGGCGTGCATCGCCTTGACCATCGACTTGAACTCCTGCACCTGCTGCCCGAGCCCCTGCTCGCTGTTGGCGGTGGCCGCGTAGTCGGCGTGCGGCGCCAGGAACGCCAGGCTGTTGTAGCCCCAGTAGTTGCGCAGCCCCTTGTCGAGCAGCGTGGAGTCTTGGATGAACTGGTGCACCGGCATCAGCTCGATCGCCGTGACGCCCAGGTGGGTGAGGTGGTCGGTGATCGCCGGGTGCGCCAGCCCTGCATAGGTGCCGCGCAGCTCGTCGGGGACGTCGGGGTGCAGCTGCGTCATGCCCTTCACGTGCGCCTCGTAGATGACGCTCTCGTTGTAGGGGATGGCCAGCCGGCGATCACCCTCCCAGTCGAAGTAGGGGTTGATGACCACCCCGTGGGTCATGTGCGCGGCGGAGTCGTCGTTGTTGGGGGTGTCTTCGTCACCGAAGATGTAGGAGAACAGAGAGGGATCCCAGTCGATCTCGCCAGCCGTGGCCTTGGCGTAGGGGTCGAGCAACAGCTTGGCCGGGTTGCAGCGCAGGCCGCGCTCGGGGTCCCACGGACCGTGCACGCGGTAGCCGTAGCGTTGGCCGGGCTGGACCGTCGGCAGGTAGCAGTGCCAGACGAAGGCATCGACCTCGGTGAGCTCGATCCGAGTCTCGGCGCCGTCGTCGAACAGGCAGAGCTCGACCCGCTCGGCCACCTCGCTGAACAGTGCGAAGTTGGTGCCGGTGCCGTCGAAAGTGGCACCCAGCGGGTAGGGCTGTCCGGGCCAGACCTGCACGGCGTTCTCCCTAGGTAGAAGTCTTGGATCGATCCAAGCACACGGGTGTAAACGCTGACCTCACCCCACGGTGTGCCATCGCAGGATCGGATGTGGAGATGGTGCTCAGGCGCCAGGCAGCGCGTGGTTACCGCTCGGTAGAGTTGGCCGTATGAAGCGCGAGATCTACGACGAGGACCACGACGCCTTCCGCTCCAGCGTGCGGGAGTTCCTGGAACGTTCGGTGATCCCGAACGTCGAGGAGTACGCCGAGAACAAGGCGATTCCCCGCGAGTTCTGGCTCGAGGCCGGCAAGCAGGGCTTCCTCGGCCTGGAGATTCCCGAGGAGTACGGCGGCTCCGGCGCCGGCGACTACCGCTTCAATGCGGTGGCGGCCGAGGAGATGAACAAGGTCAACGCTGCGCTCGGTTCGTGCTGGGGCATCCACGCTGACATCACCGCGCCGTACATCGTCGAGCTCGGCACCGAGGAGCAGAAGCAGAAGTGGCTGCCGGGTGTTGCTGCCGGCGAGATCCTGCTGGCCATCGGCATGACCGAGCCGTCCGGTGGCTCGGACCTCGCGGCCCTCAAGACCACCGCGGTCAAGGACGGCGACGACTGGGTCATCAACGGTTCCAAGACGTTCATCACCAACGGCTACTCCGCCGACCTGATCCTCACCGCGGTGCGCACCAGCCCGGAGAAGAAGGCCCGCGGCATCACGCTCTTCGCCATCCCGGCGGACGCCGCCGGCTTCAGCCGCGGCCGCAAGCTCGACAAGGTCGGCCAGGACGAGTCCGACACCGCCGAGCTCTTCTTCGAGAACGTCCGTCTCGGTGACGACCACGTCGTCGGCGAGCTCGACAGCGGCTTCATCCACATGATGCAGAAGCTGCCGCAGGAGCGACTGGGCTGCGGCATCTCGAACATCGCGCACGCCAAGCAGATTCTCGACGAGACGCTGCAGTACACAAAGGATCGTCAGGCGTTCGGCCAGTCGATCGGCCAGTTCCAGCACAACAAGTTCCTGCTTGCCGAGCTCTACACGCAGATCGAGGTCAGCCAGGCGTACCTCGACCAGTGCATCGTGGCGCACGACAAGGGCGAGCTCACCCCGGTCGATGCAGCCAAGGCCAAGTGGTGGACCTCGCAGATCCAGAACGACGTGCTCGACCACTGCGTGCAGCTGCACGGTGGCTACGGCTTCATGAACGAGTACCGCGTGGCCCGCGCCTGGCGCGACGCCCGGGTCTCGAAGATCTGGGCCGGCTCGAACGAGATCATGAAGGAGCTCATCGGCCGCGACCTCGGCCTGTAGCCAGACGTGGGTTGAGGTCAGGAGCGTTGGCGACGAGCCTCGAAACCGGGTTCGCCGTGTGGGTTTCGTGGCTCAGGCCTGGCGGCCTTCGCACCTCAACCATCTGTGGGTTGAGGTGTGAGG
>JBAUWM010000211.1:0-8934 GCA_049583775.1 Nocardioides sp. | reverse complement strand
CTGGGCGATCGTGGCCTCGTCGACGGCCTTGATGCACAGCTCGGCCAAGGGGTGCACGCGCATCTCGTCCATCACGAACCGGCTCAGCTGGGCCAAGCCTTGCACGTCGAGCTCGTGACCCGACTCGTTGAGCACCTCGATGCTCACTGGCGCTCCTGGCGGGCGGTCTGCAGGCCGCCGCGCGCGTCGAACTCGTCGTAGGCCTGCACGATCTTGCCCACCAACCGGTGCCGCACCACGTCGTGCGCGGTCAGCCTCTGGAACGAGATGTCGCCCACGCCGTCGAGAATGCCTTCGATGACCCGCAAGCCCGACTTGGCGCCGTTGGGCAGGTCGACCTGCGAGATATCTCCGGTGACCACGATCTTCGAGCCGAAGCCGAGTCGGGTGAGGAACATCTTCATCTGCTCGGGAGTGGTGTTCTGGGCCTCGTCCAAGATGATGTAGGCGTCGTTCAGCGAGCGGCCTCGCATGAATGCCAGCGGTGCGACCTCGATCGTGCCGGAGGCCAACAGCTTGGGGATCGTCTCGGGGTCGATCATGTCGTGCAGGGCGTCGTAGAGCGGCCGCAAGTAGGGGTCGATCTTTTCGCTCAGCGTGCCGGGCAGGTAGCCGAGGCGCTCTCCGGCCTCGACGGCCGGTCGCGTGAGGATGATCCGGTTGACCTGCTTGGTCGTGAGCGCCTGCACCGCTTTGGCCATGGCCAGGTAGGTCTTGCCGGTTCCGGCGGGTCCGATGCCGAACGTGATCGTGTGCTTGTCGATGGCGTCGACGTAGCGCTTCTGGTTCAGCGTCTTGGGGCGGATGGAGCGGCCCCGGTTGCTCAAGATGTTGAGCGACAGCACGTCGGCGGGCTTCTCGGTGGTCTCGGCGCGAAGCATCTCGATGACGCGATCGACGGTCTCGCTGGTGACGCCCTGGCCGGTCCGGATGATCGTGACCAGCTCGTCGAAGAGTCGTTCGGCCAAGGCGACCTCGCCCGGCTCGCCGCGCAGGGTGATTCGGTTGCCGCGCACGTGGATCTCGGCCTCGAAGCCGCCCTCGATGATCCCGAGGTACTCATCCCCCGGGCCGAGCAGACTGACCATGTTGACGCTGTTGGGGACCACGACAGTGTGTCGGGTCTGAAGTTCCCCGGAATGGTTGCTGTCAGTCATGGGTGCCCGGGCGGGCAGCCTCTCTGTAGGCGATGGGACGTAGGTGTGGTCGGCCGTCAGGCCGATGCTGTGGTGCGACCCCCATGGTACGCCGAGCTCGTTGCGGCGCCCACCCGATAAGGGCCTCAGGGGAAACAGTGACCGCGTACGGTGGCCGCATGCGGCGCGACGAGTTCGATGAGGACTTCGCGCACGACGATGACTCTGCGCCCGTGTGGTTTCCCGGAGGTCACCTGCCCGACGACGCCCGCAGGATCGGGCTCACCCACCACGTGGGCGAAGGCGCGCTGCTCGACTTCGCCGGCAAGCTCGACGGCACCAAGACCTTGCACCGCGTCACCGCCTGGGTGCTGCTCGTGGTGTTCGGGCTGCCGGTCGTCTTCGCCCTGATGCGTGTTTGGTACGTGTTCGTCTGAGCCGAGTCGGCGTACCTTTGCGCCGAGTCAGCCGGGAGGCCAGGTGAGGTCGCGGCCGGCCATCACGTGCACGTGGGTGTGAAACACCGTCTGTCCGGCACCAGTTCCCGTGTTGAACACGAGCCGGTAGTCGTCGTAACCAGCCGCCGTGGCGACCGCGGCGGCTGTGCGCACCAGTTCAGCGGAGGCCTCCGGATCGCCGGTGGCCAGCGCTGCGGCGTTCTCGTAGTGGTCGCGCGGCACGACCAAGGCGTGCAGCGGCGCCTGGGCGTTGATGTCGCGGAACGCCACGGTGCGCTCGGTCGTGTGCAGGACGTCGGCCGGGATCTCGCCCGCGACGATCTTGCAGAACAGGCAGTCTGACTGCGCGGTCTCAGCACTCACAGAACCAACTTAGCCAACCCGGAGGTAAACCGACCGAGGTGGCGGTGCGTCCTACTAGCGTGACCACGATGACCGACGAGGCTCGACCGAGCACGTGGGACGCCGACGATGCCGTCGAGCGTCTCTACGCGGCGCACTGGCGCGGCCTCGTGCGGCTCTCCGTGCTGCTCGTGCGCGACCAAGGCACTGCCGAAGAGGTGGTGCAGGACGCGTTCGTCGCGATGCACGGCCGCTGGGGCCGCCTTCGCGACCCCGACAAGGCGCTGGCCTACCTGCGACAGGCGGTGGTCAACCGGTCGCGCTCGACGCTGCGGCACCGGGGCGTCGTGGAGCGCCACGCGGCGCGGGAGCGACTTGTCGCGCCGATCGACGGCGCCGACCAGACCAGCCTGGCGCGCGCACGTCGCGACGCCGTCCTCGACGCCCTGCGGCAGCTGCCGACCCGCCAGCGCGAGGTGCTCGCGCTGCGCTACTACCTCGACCTCACCGAGGCCGAGATCGCTGACGCCCTCGGGCTCAGCCGTGGGGCGGTGAAGAGCCACGCCTCACGCGGCTCGGCCCGTCTCCGCGACCTCTTGGATGGAGTCGACCTGTGAACCAGTCCTCACCCACCCCAGATGAAGCGGGTCTGCGCGACGCGGTCGTCGACGCCGTGGCCGACGTCGAGCCGAACGACCGGTTGGGCGCGATCAGAACTCGCACGAGCGGCAGTGGAGCCGCGGCCCGGCGACGCTGGCTCGCCGTCGGCAGCACCGCGTTGCTGACCGCGGCAGCCGTCACCGTCGCCGCCATCGTGATGCGTCCGAGCGACGGGGGCGTGTCGACACCCGACGTGCCCGTGGCCAGCGACCCTGTCGCGTCTCCTGACCAGCCGCTGGTTCCCGTCTACTACGTCGGCCCCGGGGCGACGGGCCCCGACGCTGCGCCAGCCCTGCTCTACCGCTACTTCGAGCGCGGCGGAACGCCACTCGACCGGTTGATGAGCACGCCCTCCGACCCCGATTACCGCACCCTGTGGCCGGCCGGGTCGCTGATCTCCCGATCAGAACCGCGCGGCGGCGTGATCGAGGTGACGATCGGCGATCTCACGCTGCGTGATCGGCCTGCCACCATGAGCGCCGCGGACGCCGAGCTGGCGATCCAGCAGGTGGTCTACACGCTGCAGGCCGAGGCAGGCGGCCGCCCGGCCGTCCAGTTCCGCACTGATGACAATCCGATCGACCAGGTCTTTGGAGTACCGACCTCGGAACCTGTCACCAACGCGTCGGTCTTCGACGTGCTCTCGCTGATGAGCATCAGTGATCCGGTAGAAGGCGCGGAGGTCTCCGGTTCATTCGTTGCCCGAGGAGTCTCCAACGGCTTCGAGGCGAGCCTGGCCTGTTGGCTGTACGTGGGCAACGACGGGGGGGCCTACGGGCCTTTCGTCGGCACCAGCGAAGGTTGGATGGACGAGAAGCTGTTCCCGTGGGAGCTCGAGATCGACCTCGCCGACGTCCCCCCGGGCTCGTACTCCCTCGAGTGCGGCACCGACGATCCGACCGGCGGTGCCGAGGGTCGCGGAGCAGACACCGACACGCGCACGATCGTCGTCGAATAGCGACGCGTCAGCGGAAGGATGCAGACCATGAAGATCTCCACCCGTCAGCTAGCGCTGGGGCTCTGCATGACCGCGCTGGGCTCAGCCCTGCTGGCCGGCTGCGGCGATGAGAAATCTCCCACCGCTGCTGACCCGCAGACCGCTGCCCCGACGAGCGCGTCACCCTCCTCGGAGACACCGCCGAACGAGACGCCGACCAGCCCGAGTAGTGGTGGCGGAACGCCCGACATGGTGGCGGCGCCGGTCTACTTCGTGGGTGAGAGCCCGATGGGTCTGCGGCTGTACCGCGAGTTCCGTCAGGTGGAAGCCGACAACCCGGCCGAGGAGGCGCTGGCCCTGCTCCTCGCGGGCGACGTGCTCGACCCCGACTACTTCACGCTGTTCGACGGCCTTCAGCTCGGCTACGTCGACGTCCGCGACGACGAGATCGGAGTCGAGCTCGGCAGCGGTCCGTACCCACGCCCCGACGGCATGAGCCGGGCCGATGCCGAACTGGCGCTGCAGTCGCTTGTCTACACGCTGCAAGGAGTGACGCAATCTCGATTGCCCGTCCAGTTCGAGGGTGACCACGATGTCGCGCAAGAGATCTACGGCATTGCACTGGACGGACCCATCCAGGCAGCGCCCCAGATCGACGTGGTGACGCTGGTGAACGTGACAACTCCCGCGCACGGGCAGACCCTCAGTGGAAGTTTCACTGCCGAGGGCGTAGCGAACTCGTTCGAGGCGACCGTCCCGTGGAAGATCATCGACAGCTCCGGTGCGGTGGTCGCGGAGTACTCGGCCATGGCTGAAGGTGCCTACGACCGCCTCTATCCGTGGTCGACCGAGATCGACGTCTCCGACCTCCCACCCGGCGACTACACGTTTGTGGCCTTGACCGACGACCCGACGGGCGGCGAGGGACCGGGCGCCTTCCAAGACACGAAGGCCATCACGATCGAGTAGAGCTCAGGTCCAGCGGTCGGTCCGCGACAGGAGCGCCGACACCGCGGCGAGCCCTGCAGTTGAGGTGCGCAGCACCTCGGAGCCCAGCCGAACACTGATCGCGCCGGCGGCCACGAAGGCGGCCACCTCGTCGTCGGTGAGCCCACCCTCGGGCCCGACGACCACCAGGACCGATCCATCGTCGGGCACCATCACCTCGCCCAACGACGACGTGGCCTCCTCGTGCAGCACCACGGCCACGTCAGTTTCAGCGATCAGGGCCGCCACCTCAGCCGTCGTCATCAGCGGCGTGACGGTCGGATGCCACGTACGGCGCGACTGCTTGGCGGCCTCACGAGCCGTCGCGCGCCAACGCGTGAGCGACTTCTCGGCGCGCTCGCCCTTCCAGACGCCGACCGAGCGCGCCGCCGCCCACGGCACGATTCGGGCGACACCGATCTCGGTGAGCACCTCGACGGCCAGCTCGCCCCGGTCGCCCTTGGGTAGCGCCTGCACGACCGAGACGACCGGTGTCGGCTCGGCCCGATCGACCACCTCGGTGACGTCGACGTCGAAGACTCTCTTGCCCACCGAGGCAACTGTGCCCACCACGAAACGGCCGACGCCGTCGGTGAGCACGACTGGCTCACCGACGCGGAGGCGCCGCACCGTGACAGCGTGGTGAGCCTCGTCGCCCTCGACCGAAACGGTCGAGCCAGCCGCCGCTGAGAGCAGCGACGGCACCACGTGCACGGGCAGGCTCAACGGCTCGTTCCCTGATTTTTCAGTGACCGAACAAGCGTCCGAAGACGGACTTCGGCTCAGCCTGCGCCTGTCCCGACGGTCGCTCCTCGCCGCGGATGGCTGCCAGCTCGCGCAGCAACTCCTCCTGGCGGGGGTCGAGACGGGTCGGCGTCTCCACGGCGATCGAGACGATCAGGTCGCCGCGGCCACCGCGCAGACCGGGCACTCCTCGGCCTCGCAGCACCTGCTCGGTGCCAGCTTGCGTGCCGGGCTTCACCTCGAGCTCGAACGAGGTCTCCAACCCGGAGTCGGCGCCGTTCTCGACGTCGGCTTCCAGGGTCGGGATCGTCAGCGTGGTGCCCAGCGCTGCCGCTGTCATCGGCAGCGACACGGTGGTGTGCAGGTCGTTGCCGTGCCGGATGAAGGTCTCGTGCTCGGCCACCACGATCTCGACGTACAGGTCGCCGGCCGGACCACCACCCGGGCCCACCTCACCCTGCTCGCCGAGCTGCACGCGCGTGCCGGTGTCGACGCCGGCCGGGATCTTCACGGTCAGCGTGCGCCGCGAGCGCACGCGCCCGTCGCCGGAGCACTCGCGGCACGGCTCGGGGATGATCGAGCCGAACCCGCGGCACGCAGCGCACGGTCGTAGGGTGCGCACTTCGCCGAGGAACGACCGCTGAACGTGGGCCACCTCTCCTTGTCCGCGGCAGGTCTCGCACGGCACCGGTCGGCTGCCCGGAGCAGCGCCATCGCCGTGACAGGTGGTGCAGAGCACGGCCGTGTCGACCTTGAGCTCGCGCGAGACACCGAACGCGGCGTCGGCCAGCTCGATCTCGATCCGAATCAGTGCGTCCTGGCCGCGTCGCATGCGTGGCCGTGGGCCGCGACCGCCGGCGCCCCCTCCAGCCTGGCCGCCGAAGAAGGCATCCATGATGTCGGTGAAGGAGAACCCGGCGCCCTGGCCGAAGCCAGCGCCGCCGAACGGATCACCACCGCGGTCGTAGGCGGCACGCTTCTGTGGGTCGGAGAGCACCTCGTAGGCGTGCGAGACCTCTTTGAACTTCTCCTGCGTCTCCGGGTCAGGGTTCACGTCGGGGTGCAGCTGGCGCGCCAGGCGTCGATAGGCCTTCTTGATGGCATCAGCGTCGGCATCCCGGGCCACGCCCAGCATCTCGTACAGGTCCTGGCTCACCAGGGCTTCCTTTCAAGGGTCGAGCAGTCAGAGGTGGTGCAGTCGGCGGTCACGTCGAGTCACGCCTCGTCGAGGATCCGCGACACGTAGCTAGCCACGGCGCGCACTGCGGCCATGGTGCCGGGGTAGTCCATGCGGGTCGGGCCCACGATGCCGAGGGTGGCGAGGGCGTCCTGCTGGGAGCCGTAGCCAGTGGTCACGACGCTGGTCGAGGCAAGCTCTTCGTAGGGCCCCTCGGCACCGATCCGTACGGTGACCATTCCGGAAGTGGTGGCCTCGCCCATCAGCTTGAGCAGGACGACGTGCTCCTCGAGTGCCTCCAGCAGCGGTCGTACTGCTGAGTCAAAGCTGTCGCCATATCGTGCCAGGTTGGCCGCGCCGCCCACAGCGATCCGCTCGTCGGAGCGGTGGTCGCTCATTGCGTCAACCAGGACACCGGCCACGGAGGCCGCTACGCCCGGTTGCGCCTCGGCAAGGGCGCGCAGTTCAGTGACGGCCGTGGCGATGACCTCTCCCGTGGCGGTGAGGTTCAACAGGCTGCGCAGCCGTGCGAGGTCGTCGTCGGAGACCGGCTCGGTCAGCTCGACGATCCGCTGCTCGACCCGGCCGGTGCTCAAGATCAGGACTGCCAGCAGCCGGTCGGAGGCCAGCGAGACGAGCTCGACGTGGCGCACCGTCGACCGCGACAGCGTCGGGTATTGAACGACGGCGACCTGGCGGGTCAACTGCGAGAGCAGGCGCACCGAGCGCTGCACGACGTCGTCGAGGTCGACCGCGCCGTCCAAGAACGTGGAGATCGCGCGCCGCTCGGCCGAGCTCATCGGCTTGACGGTGGTGAGCTTGTCGACGAAGAGTCGGTACCCCTTGTCGGTCGGCACCCGACCGGCGCTGGTGTGCGGCTGAATCAGGTAGCCCTCGTCTTCGAGGGCGGCCATGTCGTTACGCACGGTGGCCGGCGAGACGTTGAGTCCGTGGCGCTCCACCAGCGCCTTCGACCCGACCGGTTCCTCGGTGGACACGTAGTCCTCGACGATCGCGCGGAGCACGGCGAGACGGCGCTCCTCCTGCATCTCGCTACCTCCCACTCATGAGCCCTGGCACTCCCGACTGACGAGTGCCAAGCCTACCTGGACGCGATGGGTAGCAAGACGCCCTCTTGCCCTCAGCGCCAGATAGGTTAGGCTTGCCTTACCGACTTCGAGGAGCTGTTCTCACATGACATCTGTCGACCACCACACCACGTCTGACGCCACGCAGGAGGCGGAGCGGATCGCGGCGGCCGCCCGCAGCATCTTGTCGTGCCCCGCGGGGGTCAACCTGGTCGTCGACGGCGTGGGCGACGTCCTCTCCGACCTCGATGAGCTGGGCATGCAGGACCTCGGCGGTGTGCCGACGTTCTCCTGCCCTCCGGGCACGGCGCTGAGCCGTGCCGCAACCGACCGGCGCCGGGCCCTCCTCACGCTGGAGAGCGGGCTCGGCCCGGTCGGCTCCACCGATCGCGAGGCCCAGGTGACGGTCGGGGGTCACCTGGAGTCCCGCGGTCGCGATCACTGCGACTGCTGCTCCGAGGAGCGCGAGACCGTCGTGCTCGTCGTCGACCTCGTGGTGATCTCGCGCCCGGGCAAGCACGACGATGAGGGCCACGTGCGCGTTCCTGTCGCGCACTTCCACTCCCCCGCACACGTGCTCAACCGGGGATTCCTGCAACGCTCGGTCGAGCACGCCAACCACTGCCACCAAGACGAGTTGCGTCGAGCCGTCTCGACCACCACCGGCACCCGGTTGGCCGACGTGATCGGTGTCTCGCTGGGACGTCTGCGCCCCTCCAGCGTCGAGATCCACTGGGTCGACCTCGACGGCGCCCACGTGCGCGTGCTCGAGTTCCCCTACCCGGCCACGACCACCGACGAGCTCGGCGAGCTGCTCCGCTCCCAGCTGCACGCTGGCCTGTGCTGATCTGAGCCGACCGAGACACCTAGCTCCGAGGGTCCCCGTTCGTCGAGTAGCCGCGAGGAACGAGCGGCGTATCGAGACGCCGCAAGGCACCTCCACCACCGCCCGAGCGCGGCTGCGGGCGTCTCGATACGCGGGTCGCTCGTACCTCGCACCCCGCTACTCGACGAACGGGATTTCCCTGTGGCAGGCAGCCGAACTTGAAGCGCGCTAGTGGGCGAGGGGTTTCGAGGCTCGCTCCGCTCACACCTCAACCACCGGCGGTGTCGGTGGTCGAGCAGCGAGCGCTAGCGAGCGTCGTCGAGACCCGGTGAGCCAAACAACGCGAACGAGTGGCCAGCGGGGTCTCGACGACGCCGTCGCTCGTACCTCGCACCGGCTGCTCGACCACCGGCAGGTTTCGAGGCTCGCTCCGCTCGCACCTCAACCACCTGGGTGCCTCGCACCGGCTGCTCGACCACCGGCAACTAGCCTCGCACCATGTCGTTCATCGAGGTCGCCGACCGAGTCTGGGTTGCGCGCTACGCGTGGTTCGACGTCAACGTGACACTGGTGCGCGGC
>JBAUWM010000210.1:0-7267 GCA_049583775.1 Nocardioides sp. | reverse complement strand
GCCGACCCAGACGCCGACGCCGGCGTCGAAGCCGCCCAGCCCGCCGAGCACGAGCTCGAGCCCGACGTCGCCGATGTCTGCGCCCACGACCACTGACGAGCCCAGCGACGAGCCCACTGAGGACGCCTCCACGACTCCGAGCGACACGAGCACCTCGGCGGTCTCGCCGACCCCGAGCAAGTCGGCCCTGTCGTCCACCGAAACGACCTCCGATCCGGAGTTCTCTGACGATCCGGTGCCCACTGCGCAGCCGACGACCCCCGATGACGGCGGTGTGCCCGCGTGGGTCGGCCTGTTGGTCGTGGCAGTGCTGTTTGTCGGCGCCGGCTTCGCTGTCGTCCTCCGCCGTCGGCCCCGAACGTGACCGCGCTGCCGCGCGACCTCCACCCGGTGGCGTGGTGGATGTGGGCGATCGGGCTGGCCACCGCGGCATCCCTGACGACGAACCCCCTGGTGCTCCTGATGATCATCGGCACCGCCGGGTTCGTGGTTGCGCTGCGCCGGTCTGACCAGCCTTGGGCCAAGTCGTTTCGCTTCTACGTGTGGCTCGGGGTCGCGGCGGTGGTGCTGCGTGTGCTCTTCAGAGTGATCTTGGGCGGTGGCTACTCGGGCACGGTGCTGCTCGACCTGCCCGGCATCCCCTTGCCGGACTTCGTGCTCGGCATCGAGCTGCTCGGCCCGTTGACGCGCGAGGCGCTGCTGGCCGGCCTCTACGACGGGCTGCGGCTGGCCGCCATCGTGATCTGCGTAGGTGCCGCAAACTCGCTGGCCAACCCGAAGCGGCTGCTGCGCTCGTTGCCCCCGGCGCTGTACGAGATCGGGACGGCGCTCGTGGTCGCGGTCACTGTGCTGCCGCAGTTCACCCAGAGCATCCAGCGCGTGCGCGCAGCCCAATCGTTGCGCGCGGGCGAGACCGGTCGCGTGCGCCGCCTGCGCCGCTTCCTGGTGCCCGTGCTCGAGGACACTTTCGAACGCTCGCTGGCGCTTGCCGCGGGCATGGACACCCGGGGCTACGGGCGCTCCGGCGAAGCGACCGCTGGCGAGCGCCGCGTCACCGGCGCGCTGATGCTCGGCGGGCTGTCGGGCGTCGTGGTCGGCATCTACGCATTGCTCGACCAGACCGCTCCGCGGATCCTGGCCGGGCCGATGCTGGTGCTCGGCCTCGTCGTCGCTGTGGCCGGGCTCGTGGTGTCGGGCCGACGGGTGCAGCGCACCCGCTACCGGGCCGATCGGTGGCGCGGGCCCGAGCTCGCCGTGGTGGTCACTGGCCTCACCGTGGGTGCGCTCGGCTGGTGGGTCAACCGCTACCAGCTACCGATCGCCTACCCCGATCTCTCGCGAGCGCCCGAGCTCAGCGTCATCGCGCTGGTGACGGCCGTGCTCGGCGTGACCGTCGTGGTGCTCACACCGAGGCCGGCGCTGCGATGAGCGCACTGATCGAGTTGCGCCAGATCACCCTGGCCTACGACGACGTGCGCGTGCTCGATCATGTCGACCTCACCCTCGACGAGGCTGAGCTGGTGGTCGTTTCAGGCCCCACCGGGTCGGGCAAGTCGACGCTGCTGGGTGTAGTCACGGGCCTGGTGCCGCGGTTCAGCGGCGGCGTGCTCTCGGGCGACGTGCTGCTCGACGGTGTGTCGATTCGCGACACTCCACCGCGCGAACGCGCCCACGCGATCGGGTACGTCGGGCAAGATCCGGCGGCCGGCTTCGTCACCGACACGGTCGAGGAAGAGCTCGCCTACGGCATGGAGCAGCTCGGCCTGCCTCCCGAGACGATG
Source organism: Nocardioides sp. (assembly GCA_049583775.1). Classification (GTDB taxonomy): domain Bacteria; phylum Actinomycetota; class Actinomycetes; order Propionibacteriales; family Nocardioidaceae; genus Nocardioides. The sequence continues at coordinate 5,486 of JBAUWM010000210.1, read as the reverse complement.
CGCCGGCGCGTGGAGGAGACCCTCGACCTCCTGGGCATTGCCGAGCTGCGCAACCGCGACCTGCACACGCTCTCGGGCGGGCAGCAGCAGCGCGTGGCGATCGGCTCGGTGCTCACCATGCACCCGCGGCTGCCGGTGCTCGACGAGCCGACCTCGGCGCTCGATCCCACGGCAGCTGAAGACGTGCTCGCCACCTTGACCCGGCTGGTCCACGATCTCGGTATCTCGGTGCTGCTGGCCGAGCACCGGCTCGAACGCGTGCTGCCCTTTGCCGACCGGATGGCGGTCTTCACCGGCTCCGGCCGCGTTGACGTCGGAGACCCGGCCGAGCTGCTGGTCCGGGCGCTCGTGGTGCCGCCGCTCATCGAGCTCGGCCGAGCCGCGGCGTGGTCGCCGTTGCCCTTGAGTGTGCGCGACGCACGGCGAGCGGCCCGCGGACTGGCACTCGTGCCTCCGCCGGACGACGCACCGCCCGAGCAGGTGGAACCACTCGTGGTGGGCCGCGGACTCAGCGTGGTGCACGGCTCGACCATCGCCCTGCGCGAGGTCGACCTCGACCTGCCTCCGGGGCGGGTGACCGCGTTGATGGGCCGCAACGGCTCAGGAAAGTCCACGTTGCTGTGGTCGCTCCAAGGTTCCCGCTCTCGGCGCGCCGGCACGGTCGTGGTCGAGGGAGTCGACCCGGCCGACCTCGACGCCGCCGCACGTCGCCAGCGGGTCGGGCTGCTGCCCCAGACAGCGGCCGACCTGCTCTACCTCGAGACCGTGGCCGAGTAGTGCCTGGCTGGTGGCCCGGGCACACGCGCGCTGCTCGACCGAATGGTGCCGGGCATCGACGGTGACATGCACCCGCGTGACCTCTCCGAAGGACAGCGGCTGGCGCTGGCGTTGGCTCTCGTGCTCGCCGCTCGGCCGCGCGTGGTCCTGCTCGACGAGCCCACCCGAGGCCTCGATTACGCCGCCAAGGGCGCGCTGGCAACGATTCTGCGCGACCTGGCCGCCGAGGGCCATGCCGTGCTCGTGGCCACCCACGACGTTGAGTTCGTCGCCACCTCGGCTGACGACGTGGTCGTGCTCGCTGACGGCGACGTCGTGTCGTCCGGGCCGGTCCGGCGGGTGCTCGCCGAGTCGCCCGCCTTCGCTCCACAGGTGACCAAGGTGCTCGGAGCCCCCTGGCTGCGCGTCGACGAAGTGGTGGCGGCCCTATGAGTGAGCTGCCATGAGTGAGCTGCCATGAGTGAGCTGCTCAGTCGCACCAACGCCAACGCCGTGCCGCTCTCGATGCGGTCGCGGTGGGTGCTGGGCGTGGCGTCGCTGGCGGGGCTGATGATGCTGTGCTGGCCGCTGCTCGTGCAGGTCGAGGACGGCGATCAGGTCAGCCCGCCGTTCCTGTTCCTCCTGCTCATCCCGGTGGTCATCGCGGTGGTGCTTGCCGAGCTCAGCGAGGGCGGCATCGACTCACGGGTGCTCGCGATCCTCGGGGTGCTGGCCGCCGTGAACGCCCTCATGCGAGTGCTCTCGGCTGGCACGGCTGGCGTCGAGCTGGTCTTCTTCCTGCTCATCCTGGCTGGCCGCGTGTTCGGCCCCGGGTTCGGCTTCGTGCTCGGCGTGACCTCGCTGTTCGCCTCGGCCCTGATGACCGCAGGCGTCGGGCCGTGGCTGCCCTTTCAGATGGTGTGCGCGGCCTGGGTCGGCATGGGCGCCGGGCTGCTCCCGCGGCGCGTCACTGGTCGATGGGAGATCGCGATGCTGGCGGCCTACGGCGTTGTCGCCGCCTATACGTACGGGCTGCTGATGAACCTCTCTGGCTGGCCGTTCCTGCTGGGCGTGGCCGTGCCTGGGCACGAAGGCAACCTCTCCTACGTGGCCGGGGCCCCGCTGCTCGACAACCTGCAGACCTTTGCGGTCTACACGCTGATCACGTCCACGGGCAGCTTCGACACCGGGCGGGCGATCACCACGGCCGTGGCGATCGTGGTGTTGGGGCCGGCCGTGCTCACCACGTTGCGCCGTGCCTCACGGCGCGCCTTGGTGCTCAGCGAATCGTGATCTGCAGGATCTGGTCGTCGCCGGCCTGCGGTACACCGCGGCCGTCCCGGTTGGACGTGGTCAGCCACAAGGTGCCGTCGGGAGCCAACGCCACGGTGCGCATGCGTCCGTAGTCGCCGACGAAGAACGCCTTCGAGGCCACGGCCCGCTTGCCCTTCAGAGTCACCCGCCAGAGCCGCTCTCCACGCAACGAGGCCATCCACAACGACCCGTCGGCGAAGGCGAGACCTGAAGGAGACGCCTCGGCGACGTCCCACGTCTGCTGCGGGTCGACGAAGTCGGGTTCGCCGCCGGTGCCCTCGACCTGGGGCCAGCCGTAGTTCGAGCCGGCCTCGATGCGGTTGAGCTCGTCAAAGGTGTCCTGCCCGAACTCCGAGGCCCACAGCCGGTCGCCGCCGTCGAACGCCAACCCTTGAATGTTGCGGTGCCCCCAGGAATAGACAGGGGAGTCGAAGGGATTGCCGGGAGCCGGCTCACCAGAGGTCGTGATCCGAAGCACCTTGCCGCCCAGCGACTCGCGATCTTGAGCCAGGTCGGGTTCGCCGGCCTCGCCGGTCGAGGCATAGAGGTAGCCATCGGGTCCGAACTCGAGGCGACCGCCGTCGTGGATGAAACCGTTCGGGATGCCGTCGAGGAGCACCTCGGGCTCGCCGAGCACGCCGTCGGCGAGGCTGGCTCGCACGATGCGGTTGTCGGTGGCGGTGGTCAGGTAGAAGTACGCGAGCCGGTCCTTCCCGAAGTCAGGCGAGAGGGCGACGCCGAGCAGCCCGCCCTCGCCCTCGGGCACCGCGGCGTCGAGCACGCCGAGCTCTTTGACCTCATGGTCAGGTCCCACGATGCGCAGCACGCGGCGGGTGTCGCGTTCAGTGACGATGGCGTCGCCGTTGGCGAAGAAGTCCAGGCCCCAGGGGGCGGTGAGGTCGGTCGCGATCGTGTCGACGACCTTCGGGCGTCCCGGCCTGGCGTTGGGTTGATCGGTGCCTGACCCGGTGGCTGACCCGGTGGGCGTTGCCGTCGGACCGGTCTCGGTCGGCGCGGTGGGCACGTCGGGGCCGAGCGAGGTCGGCGGCGGGGTGCCAGTCAGGTCGAGGGTGCTCACGTTGCCGCCCTGGTCGCAGGCTGCCAGGCCTGACAGCACAGTGAGACCGAGGGCGGCGACCCCGAGACGTGCCGCGCGGTGCACTAGGACACTTCCCTGAGTCAGCCGACGCGCTGCAGGAAGTCGAGCAGCAGGCCGTGAACGCGCTCGGGCTGCTCCATCTGGATGAAGTGCGAGCCACGGAGCTCGACATACTCGGCGTCGTCCATCCGGGCCGCGGCGCTGGCCATGTCGCGGGCGCCGGCCAGCACGTCGTAGGTGGCCGCGACGAACATCGCGGGCACCCCGATGCTGCTCAGGCTCACTCGAGCGTGCCGCGACGTGCTCAACGCGAGGTGGCAGTACCAGTCGATCGGAGTGGTGAGGAACTCGCGGAGCCCGACCACGGCCAGGTCGGGATCCGGCAGCGGAAAGATGAAACCGGTGTGGGTGAGCAGGTCGACCGCGCGGGGTCCGATCGGCAGCCGCTGGGTGATCGGGGTGACCGCCTTGCCAGCGACCGTCATGACGCGCGTGAGGTTCACCGTGATCGCGCGAGCCACGGCGTGAGGCACCTTGAAGGGAGCCAACATGGTGGCGAAGGTGTCGCCGGGAACACCAGCCACGGCGAACAGGCCAGCCACCCGCTCGGGGTTTCGGTAGGCCAGCTCGAACATGGTGTTGACGCCGATAGACCAGCCCATCAGCACGGCGCGGTCGATGCCGAAGTGGTCCATCACCGAGAGGCCGTCCTCGACGAAGTGCTCCACCTCGACGTGCGAAGGGTCGGCCGGTCGTTCGGATCCGCCCACCCCGCGGTGGTTCCAGGACACGATGCGCACGCCGCAGTCGGGGCGCAGCAGCGCCGGCCACATGTAGGGGTTGGTGCCGAGTCCGTTGCAGAGCACGACCGTCGGTCCGTCGATCAGCCCGTCGGGGTCGTTGGTCCAGGCCCGGACGGTGGTGCCGTCGTCAGACAGGATGTCGCGAAACGCGAGCGAGGCCGTGACGGTGGTGTCGGCAGAGGTCGGCATGAACTGATTGTGCCGTAGCCGGCCGAGTCGGCGTGAAGATACGCCGACTCGCGCTCGAGGATCAGCCGTGGGCAACGCCACTCGGCGGTGGGCTCGCGGCGCCAGTGACCTCCGCTGCGTGCTTCTCCGGCTCGTCGAGGTGGGCGATGAAATCGGCCACGTCGTCACGCTCCGACCGGCGTTGGGCGCAGGCCGTCGCGGCGACCATGGCATTGCGTCGGGCCTGTTGTTGGGAGGCAACCGGCCACTCGCGCAGGCGAGTCACGAGCCCAGAGACCGCGGTCACGGTCGGGCTGACGAAGGGGGAGCTACCGAGCATGCGTCCGACGGTAGTGCGGTGTCCGGCGTGGCGCATCACTCGAGCGTGACAAGTTGGTGAACTCACAAGGCGCTCTCAGGGTCGCGCCTGCTCGAACACGTCAGTCGGGCACCGGTTCGGCCAGAACGGGGCGTTGTCGCGTGGCGCCGATGCTGGCGGCGATCACGCATCCCATGGCGAGCCACTGCACCGCGCTCAACTGCTCGTCGATCACCAACAGACCAGCCAAGGCCGCCGCTGCGGGTTCAAGACTCATCAAGATGCCGAAGACTGCCGGTGCGAGCGATCGCAGCGCCACCAGCTCGCAGCTGTAGGGCACGACCGAGCTGAGCAGACCCACAGCGGCTCCGAGCAGGAGCACGTGCGGATCGAGCATGCCGCTGGTGTCGGCCAGCAGCAGAAAAGGAGTGAGCACGAGCGCGGCCACCACGCTCGCGGCCGCCAGACCCTCCAGGCCAGCCCAGCGACGCCCGGTCGCGCCACTCAGCAAGATGTAGCAAGCCCAGGCTGCGCCGGCCAGAAGCGCGTAGAGGACGCCCAACAAGTCGAGGTCAGCCCGCTCGGCACCGAGCAGCGCCACGCCTGCGGCGGCGAGCCCGACCCAGACGAGGTCGCGCGGGCGTCGCGACCCGAGCACAGCCAAGGTCAGCGGGCCCACAAACTCGATAGTGACCGCGACCCCGAGCGGGATCCGAGCAAACGATTGGTAGATCGCCAGGTTCATCAACCCGAGGCTGGCGCCGAACGCCAGCACGAGGAGCCACTCCTCGCGCGTGCGCTGCCTCAGCCGGGGGCGGGCGATGGCGGCGAGCACCGCTGCGCTCGTGACCAGTCGCAACCACACGATGCCGGTCGGCGACACCTCGTCGAACAGCGACTTGGCCACACCAGCGCCGAGCTGCACCGACGCGATCCCGATCAAGACCAGCACCACGGGCGAGGAGGTGACGGACGGGCGGAGCACTGCGCCAATCTATGGCCCCCTCGCGCCGAGTCGGCGCAACGT
>JBAUWM010000209.1:0-3251 GCA_049583775.1 Nocardioides sp. | reverse complement strand
GGGCGCGCTCGAGCGCTTCAGGCCCGCCCACGAGAATCCCGAGCTGGGCCCCGCGGCCCGAGCCGACCATCAGCGCTGTGGGAGTGGCGAGGCCGAGCGCACAGGGGCACGCGATCACCAGCACGGCGACAGCGGCAGTGACGGCTGCGGCCAAGCTGCCATCGAGAACGAACCAGCCCGCAAAGGTGGCGACAGCAAGCGCGACAACCGCCGGAACGAACACGCCAGACACCCGATCGGCCAAGCGCTGCGCGGCTGCCTTTCCCTGCTGGGCCTCCTCGACAAGGCGGGCCATCTGCGCGAGCTGGGTCTCGGACCCGACCCGGGTTGCTCGCACCACGAGTCGCCCGCCGGCGTTGATGGTGGCGCCGGTCACCGAGTCACCAGGACCGACCTCCACGGGTACGGATTCGCCGGTGAGCACCGAGCGATCGATCGCGGAGGAGCCCTCCTCGACTTCACCATCGGTGGCGATCTTCTCTCCAGGTCGAACGACGAACCGGGAACCGACGGTCAGGTCGGCCACCGGGACCCGCCTCTCAACACCGTCGCTGAGCACCGCGACATCGCGAGCACCGAGCTCGAGAAGTGCGCGCAGGGCCGCTCCGGCTTGACGTTTCGAGCGCAGCTCGATGTATCGGCCGAGCAGCACGAGCGTCGTGACGCCGGTGGCGGCCTCGAGGTAGATCAACGCCGACGCATCACCACGCTGGATGGTGAGCTCGAACGGGTGGCTCATCCCGATCTCCCCCGCCGTCCCGAACAGGAGGGCGTACAGCGACCACCCATAGGCCGCCAGGGTGCCAATCGAGATCAGCGTGTCCATCGTGGCCGCGCCGTGCCGGAGGTTGACCCAGGCTGCCCGGTGAAACGGCCAACCAGCCCACGCGACCACGGGTGTGGCCAGCACCAGCGACACCCACTGCCAGTAATCGAACTGCCAGGCCGGCACCATCGCGAGCAGCACGACCGGAATCGACCACACCAGCGAAGCCTCGAGGCGTCGCGCGACGTCGACGGCCGGGTCGTCGGGGGCGGCATCGAGGTCCGGACTCGGCTGCGGCAGTGCTGCCGTGTAGCCGGCGGCCGACACCGCGGCGATCAGGTCGTCAGTCGTGATCGCGCCGGTGTAGGTGACGGCGGCCTTCTCGGTGGCGTAGTTGACGCGGGCCGTGACCCCGTCGAGCTTCCCGAGCTTGCGCTCGATCCGGTTTGCGCACGACGCACACGTCATGCCGGTGATATCGAGCTGGACGACGCTTTGGTCGGTCATGCCAGCTGGTAGCCGGCTTCCGCCACGGCGGCGCGGACGTCGTCAATGGCGAGCGGCTGGTCGCTGGTGACGGTGAGTCCGCCTGCGGCGAGATCGACCTGCACACCGGTCACGCCGGGAATCTCGGCGACCTCCTCGGTCACCGAGGCGACACAGTGCTGGCAGGTCATACCGGTGACGCTGTAGGTCTGGGCGGTCATGCGGTGTCTCCTTCGGCTTGAATCTGGACGACGTCGTTCACGATCGGACCAGGCGAGCGATCGCAGCGGAGGCCTCCCGCAGCTTGGCCTCGGCCTCGGGGCCACCGGCGCGAGCCGCGTCGAGCACGCAGTGACTCATGTGCTCGTCGACCAGCCCGAGGGCTACTGCCTGAAGGGCCTTGGTGACCGCAGAGACCTGGGTGAGGATGTCGATGCAGTAGATGTCACCTTCGATCATCCGCTCGATGCCGCGCACCTGGCCTTCGATGCGCTTCATCCGCTTCAGGTAATCGCCCTTGCGGCTGGCGTAGCCGGGAGTGCCGTGGTCCATATGCCCATCATACCCCCTAGGGGTATACACCAACCACCGCTGGGGGCGAGGCGCGGCCTTGGATAGTTCGTCATCGTGTCGACGTGTCGGGGTCATTCTGAGGTTGACCTGATGACGAACTATCCCTGGCCGAGCAGCAACTCAGGCTGAGCGAGGGTCGTCCTCGTACTTCTTGCCACCCATGTCGACCGTGCGCTGGGCGTTGGCGATGACCGTGCACATCACCGTGCCCAGCGGGCCCGACCGGTCGAAGACGGTCGCCGTGCCGACCGCGATTCCGTCCTGCTCGACGCGGTCGACCGCTGCCAGGCCGATCTCGGTGCCGATGGGGGCACGAGCCAGCGCCAGGGTCACGTCGGTGTTGATGTGCTCGACTCCGTTGCTGCCCCAGTTCGTGACCAGATTGACGCCGTCAGCGGTGGCCGCTGCGGCCTGGAAAGGTGTCAACGGCTCGCCCGCGACGACTGCCACCGCGGAGTTCCACGTGGTCTTGCGCCCGGAGTTCTGGTGCTCCCGAAAGTCCTGTGACCACTCGGAGTCGCTCTGCACGAACGGCACGCGGGGCTGGTCGGACGGCGGCACCACATCGAGCGGCGGCAGGATCGGACCATGCTCGGGCGACCACACAGCACCCGGCGCCGACCCAGTGGCCTTGAGGAACAGCACGCCGGCCCGAGCGACGCGCTTGCCCGCCTGGGTGAGCTGCACGTCGACGAGGCAGATTCGCGGCCCCTCGCGAACGACCTCGCTGGCCAGCACGCAGGGCTCGAACCGTGGCGCGGCGAATAGGTCGACCGTCAGCCTGGCCGGGCGCAGGTCGTCGCGGCCGAGCCGGTCAACGGTGCGCTCGGCTGCCCGGCCCAGGGCGCCGCACAACGCGACCCCGTGAATGCTGTCGCGGCTCCATGAGCCCCGGGCCAGCTCGGTAGGGGCAAGGGCGTCGCCGTCACGCACGAAGAAGGAGAGATCCACGCGTCGGAGGGTAGCCGTCTCGCGCTGGGCGACAGCCCCCCGAAAGGTTTGTGACAGAGCAGTGTTAGCCAGGTCTCCGGCGACGTGGCTCACATGCTCTGGTCGCCGGGCGCCGGAATCCCCATGATTCTCCTGGGGGAATCAACGAGCCAGGAGATCAGACCGTGTCGGTGTCAGACGAGACAGCCGCGACTCGTCGGGACCTGGTGGCCCTCCTCGGCGCCGCCACCCCCGACGAACTGCCGGCGACGGTCGACCGTCTCGGCGAACAACTGATCTCCCGGTTGACGGTGGCCGATTGGATCGCCCTGGCCGAGCGGGTCAGGCAGGACGATGGCCGCTACCCGGGCGAGTTCGTGCGCCGCGCCGGCTACGCCCTGCACCAGTACGGCCGTTACGCCGAGGCCGCCGAGCTCTTCGACCACACGGACCCGCGCGGCCTCGACGACATCGCCCTGGCACACCTGGCTGCCGC
>JBAUWM010000208.1:0-1977 GCA_049583775.1 Nocardioides sp. | reverse complement strand
GCGCTCGACTGCGCGTGGCGTCGTGGGGGCTCCTCGGCGCGGTGGCCGAGGTCGGCGAGGACATGACTGCCGACGAGCACACTCTCGAGACCGTGATGACCGCCAAGCGGCACGCCATCTGCGAGGCGCGTTCGGTAGTCGACCTGGCTCTCGAGGCGGCCGGCGGCGGCGCCTTCTTCCGCTCCTCGCCGCTGGAGCGCGCCTACCGTGACGTGCGCGGCGGGCCGTTCCACCCGCTGACCCCCGAGGCGACACTCGACCTCATCGGCCGCCGCGCTCTCTCCGCGCAGTGAGCACCACGGGCGTGGTGCGGGTGGCCGCGGTGCAGGCCACGCCCGTCATCCTCGACGTCGAACGAAGCGCCGCGAAGGTCGTCGAGCTGATGACGAAGGCTGCGGATCAGGACGCCGACCTCGTCGTGCTCGGCGAGACGTTCCTGTCGCTCTACCCCTCCGGGGCCTGGGGTGCCGCCGCGGCCACGTGGACGCGCGGTTGCGACGAGCTGTGGGCCCGGATGTGGGACTCCTCGGTCGACGTGCGCGGGCCCGTCGTCGCCGGCCTGGCCCAGGCATGTGCCGACCTCGGCGTGCATCTGGCCATCGGCGTCAACGAGCGCGAGGACGAGCGACCCGGCACGCTGTACAACACGTTGCTGGTCATCGGACCCGCGGGCGTGGTGCTGCGACACCGCAAGCTGATGCCGACCATGCACGAGCGGGTCTTTCACGGGCAGGGTGCCGGCGACGACCTCGACGTCGTCGAGCTGCCGGGCGGTGGAGCGAGGGTCGGTGGCCTGATCTGCTGGGAGAACCGGATGCCGCTGGCACGCTGGCGCCTGTACGAGGGAGGTCCGCAAATCTGGCTGGCACCCACCGCCGACGACAGCGACGGCTGGCTGGCATCGATGCGGCACCTCGCGATCGAGGGCGGCATGTTCGTGGTGTCGGTGCCTCAGTACATCCCGGCGGCGGCCTTTCCCGACGACTTTCCCCTGGCCCTGCCCTCCGGAGTCGAGGTGTACGGACGCGGGGGCGCCTGCGTGATCGGTCCCGGCGGGGACGTGCTCGGCGGGCCGCTGTACGACGAGGAGGGCATGGTGCTCGTCGACTGCGACCTGGCAGCTGCTCTCTCGGCCAAGCGCTACTTCGACGTCGCTGGCCACTACTCCCGTCGCGACGTGCTGGTGCCCGCGATCATCCGAGGGTGACCCCGGTCAGTTCGGCCGACCAGGCCCAGAGGCGCTCGGCGTCCTCCGGGTCGACCGCCCACCGCTTCACGCCGCCGGCGTCCTCGCCGCCGGGTGCGTCGTCGGGCGCCCACGGAGCGACGTCGCAGTCGACGAGGTAGCTGCCACCGCGGCCGGCGAGCGCCGAGCTGGTCGCCGCCCACGTCGCGGTCGCGGCCCCGGCTTCGGCAGTCTTGAACTCAGGGATGGTGACGTTGCCGTCGGCGTCCGGCTCCATGAGCGCGGCGATGTCGGCGTCGTCGAGGTGCTTGCCGAGGTTGGTGAGGATCGCGCCGGGGTGCACCGAGAACGCTTCGATTCCACGGTCGGCGCCTCGGCCGGTCAGCCCCACAGCGAAGAGCGCATTGGCGCTCTTCGACTGTCCGTAGGCCAGCCACTTGTCGTAGCCCTGCTCGAACCAGGGGTCGCTCCACCGCATGCCCGAGTAGTGGTGGCCCGCCGACGAGACGCTGACTACGCGCCCGCCGTCGGCCAGGCTCGACCAGAGCCCGACAGCCAGCGCGTAGTGACCGAGGTGATTGGTGGCCAGCTGCATCTCCCAGCCTTGGGGGGTGCGTGTCTCGGGTAGCGCCATGATGCCGGCGTTGCCGATCAGTAGATCGATGGTGCGGCCTTGCTCGCTCACCGCAGTGACATAGGCAGCCACGCTCGCCTGGTCGCTCAGGTCGAGCTCGCCTATCTCGACGCCGGGCAGCCCGGCCAGGGCTTCGGCGGCCTTGCCCGGACGCCGC
>JBAUWM010000207.1:0-1833 GCA_049583775.1 Nocardioides sp. | reverse complement strand
GTTACAGTCTTGATCGGCACGCGTCACACGTGCCCCACACGCAGGTCACCGCCGCACCAAGACTTGGCAACGGCGGTGGATCCTGCCCGGACGCCTTGGCTCAGGCGTCGACGAGGTGACGCGGCTCAGCGGCAACCGGGGGCGTCGTGCTGTGCTCGGTCGCGGAGACCAGCTCGTCCCTCGAGCGGCGCGGACGAACGGCGCGGCCAAGCTCGACGATGCTCCACAAGGCGATGAGGGCAGCAGGGAGGCCGATCAGGGCCATCCGGGTTCCGCGGTCGGCCAAGGCCATGAAGACGAAGCCGACGTAGGGGACGTGGGCAACGACGCGCGGCTGGGTCGCGGCTGTCAGCTGGAAGGTCCAGGGGTCGATCTCGGCGTTGGCGTCGCCCTGGGTGCGGTACTCGCTGCCGTCGATGGCGACGATGCGGTGGGTGACCAGGGTGTCGATGCCCGAGTCGGACGGGGGCACGTAAGTGATGACGTCGCCTACTTCCAGCTCGGATGTGGGGACTTCCTCCTCGAAGACCACCGACCCGAGGTCGTAGGTGCCCTCCATCGAGCCGCCCATGATGACGTAGCGCTGGAGACCCAAGGCGCTGGGTGCGAGGAAGCCGAGCGCTGCCAGGAAAGTGACGGCCAGCCCGACGTTCACGAAGAGCCGGCGCAGGCGCGCGCCCTGGGTTCGCGACTTGTGCGTCGCGGCGGGCGTGGTGCTGACGATGGTCATCTCGGCTTGCCTCTCGGAACGTTGCGGTGCGCTGCGGGGTGCGTGCGGTGGCTGGTCGGAGGGTGTCGGCCCGCCCGGTGCCAGGGCGGGCCGACTCTCCTCAGGAATTCAGATGGTTCTGGCGGTGCTGGTGACGCTGTTGATCAGTTGTCGAAGACCGGCAGCGAACCGATGAACGGGATCGAGCTGCCACCCTTCTGCGTGGAGACCCACTGGAAGCTGGCGAGCGCCTTCTTGCCCTCGTTGGTGTTGTCGACGCTCTCGTTCAGCGACACGACGAAGGTGGCGGTGATCGAGCCGGCCTGGATCGGGCCCGCGCCGTCCGTGTCCGGGGCCATCGAGCCAAGGGCGACCGGCGTGGTCGGCATGGCGCCGAAGTTGCCGTCGTAGATGACGGTGGTGGAGCCAGCGGTGGCGCCGGGCACGGTGATCTTGAGCTTCAGGTCACCAGGGTTGAACGTGTTCTCCTCGGCCGGTGCGCTGATCTGAGCGAGGGTCAGGTCGGCGTCCAGGGTGCCGGTGTTGGTGACGGTCACCGTGCCGGTGACGGTGTCCTTGTCCTTGATGTTGGTGATGGCCAGGCTGGAGACGTCGTTCTTCTGGCTCACGATGCCCGAGGTCAGCGTGGTGGTCGAGGCGGTCGTGGAGGTGAAGGTTGCACCCGAGCCGACAGCGACGGAGCCGGCAACCACGAGGGTGGCGAGCGGGATGAGGACCTTGCGGCGGTTGGCAGCCATTTCTTGCTCCTGGGGAGACAGTGGGGACCGCCTGGTGCGGTTCCGGTTGATGAGAAGAACTCTGTCTGGCCGGAGACCACGCCCGGCTCTCGTGAACCCCACCTCGACACCACGACTAGGCAACGAGTGCGCACATCGCGCGCGCTGGACCACGCGCAGGCAACAACAGCGGTCGCGAGAGCTGAAAGCGCGCGAGGTACGAGCGCCGGCGGGGACGTGCCGGTGGTCGAGCAGGTGGTGCGAGGTACGAGCGATGGCGTCGTCGAGACCCCCGCAGCTCACACGACCACGCCACTCGGCTCGCTGGGTCTCGACGACGCTCGCTGGCGCTCGCTGCTCGACCACCGGTCAGCCCCGGTGGTCGAG
>JBAUWM010000206.1:0-1711 GCA_049583775.1 Nocardioides sp. | reverse complement strand
CGATGAGCGCGTCTTGCAGCTCTTCGCGCGAGGCGTCCGGGTGCTCGAGGGCCCAGCGCGCGCCCTCGGCCACTTCGACCAGGTTGTGCGGAGGGATGTTGGTGGCCATGCCGACCGCGATGCCGGCCGAGCCGTTGACCAACAGGTTCGGGTACCGCGCCGGCAGCACGGCCGGCTCCTCGGAGCGGCCGTCGTAGTTCGGCCCGAAGTTGACCGTGTCTTCGTTGATGTCGCGCACCATCTCGAGCGCGAGCGGGGCCATCCGGCACTCGGTGTACCGCATCGCGGCCGCCGAGTCGTTGCCGGGCGAACCGAAGTTGCCCTGACCGTTGACCAGCGGAGCCCGCATCACCCAGGGCTGCGCGAGCCGCACCAAGGTGTCGTAGATCGCGGTGTCGCCGTGCGGGTGGTACTGACCCATGACGTCGCCGACGACGCGCGAACACTTGGAGAACCCGCGGTCTGGCCGGTAACCGCCGTCGTACATCGCGTAGAGCACACGCCGGTGCACGGGCTTGAGCCCATCGCGGACGTCGGGCAGCGCGCGGCCGACGATGACCGCCATCGCGTAGTCGATATAGGCGCGCTGCATCGACGTCTGCAGCTCGATCGGCTCGATGCGTCCGCCGGGGCCGGGGCCCTCCGGGGGAATGCCGGTGCCGTCGGTGGGTGTGGTCGTCATGTCTTACTCACATTTCTCGAATCAGCGGCGTCAGGCGCTTGAGCTGGCAAGGCCGAGGAGCGAAGGCGGCCTGGTGGTGGCCGTCGAGCGACGAGAACGCCGCCAGGTTGCGTGCATGTCGTCGCTGAGCTAGATGTCGAGGAATCGGACGTCCTTGGCGTTGCGTTGGATGAACGAGCGGCGCTGCTCGACGTCCTCGCCCATCAGGATCGAGAAGATCTCATCGGCGTGAGCGGCGTCGTCGAGCGTGACCTGAAGCATCAGCCGTTGGTCGGGGTTCATCGTGGTCTCCCACAGCTCGTCGGCATTCATCTCGCCGAGACCCTTGTAGCGCTGCACCGGGTTCTCCTTCGGCAGCTTGCGGCCCTGCTCGAGTCCGTGCGCCATCAACGTGTCGCGCTCGGTGTCGGAGTAGACGAACTCGTGGTCGGTCGGCGGACCGGTCCAGCGGATCCGGTACAACGGCGGCTGGGCCATGTAGACGTAGCCGTGCTCGATGAGCGGCTTCATGAACCGGAACAGCAAGGTCAGCAGCAGCGTGTTGATGTGGTGGCCGTCGACGTCAGCGTCGGCCATCAGCACGACCTTGTGATAGCGCAGCTTCTCGAGGTTGAACTCCTCGTGGATGCCGGTGCCGAGGGCGGAGATGATCGCCTGCACCTCGGTGTTGGCGAGCACCTTGTCGATGCGTGCCTTCTCGACGTTCAAGATCTTGCCGCGAATCGGAAGGATGGCCTGCACTCGGGGATTGCGGCCCTGGCGCGCTGATCCGCCGGCCGAGTCGCCCTCGACGATGAAGACCTCGCACTCTTCGGGGTTGGTTGACTGGCAGTCCGACAGCTTGCCGGGAAGGCCGCCGCCGCCGAGGAGACCCTTACGCGAGCGGGCCAGGTCGCGCGCCTTGCGGGCAGCCAATCTGGCCTGTTGTGCGGCTTGGGCCTTGCGCACGATGTCGCGGCCCTCCTGCGGATTCTGCTCGAACCACGCCCCCAGCTCTTCGTTGACCAGCCGCTGGGTGAAGCCCTTGGC
>JBAUWM010000205.1:0-9521 GCA_049583775.1 Nocardioides sp. | reverse complement strand
CGGCTGGCTCGCCCGGCCAGCCGACCTCCTCAAGCTCTTGCTCGACCACACCCACCAGAAGGCCGAGGAGCTAGACACGCCCGGTGGCCCTGCGTCCGACACTGAGCCAGACGTTGAGCCAGATGCCAGTCGGCCGGCCTGGCATCCCACTCACCTCGACCGCACGCTGGCTCGGCTCACCGAGATGAGCGTGCGACAGCTGGCCGCGCTGCGCGGTAAGGGCACGGTCTACGTCCACCTCACCGAGTCCGCCCTCCGACGACAGGCTGGTCTTGCTCGCGTCGAGGGCGACGGTCCGATGTGGGTGCAGCACCTCGCCGAGCTGCTCGGTCACGCCGACGTGCGGCTCACTCCGGTGATCGATCTCCATCTGCGGAACCGGCAGGACGCCTACGAGCACTCCGAGCCGCTCAAGGACCACGTCTGGCTGGCCGCCGGCGGCGACGTCTTCCCCTACAGCCCGCAGACCGCCACCCGCGGCAACGTCGACTTCGACCATCCCGAGCCCTACGTACCTCCCGACCACGGCCGACCGCCGGCCCAGACCGGCACCCACAACTCGGGGCCGCTTCGACGGCGACATCACCGTTGGAAGACTTTCGCCGGTTTCCGCGTCAGACAGGCAGGCCCGGGCCGCTACCTGTGGCAGAGCCCGAACGGGTTGTGCCTACTACGCGACGCCTCAGGCACCCATCGCCTCTGCGACGCGCAAGCGGAGCTGATCCTCGGAGCTCCTCCCGGTGTCGAGATGTACCTCGGCTCGCCGATCGTGTGGGCAGGCAAGGCGCCGTAAACCGGCGACAACCACCCAGCGTCAGCGCTACCGTCATGGCCTCGGCTCGGGACGGAGGTGACGGCAGTGACCTGGCAGACCGTCACCCTCGTGTTCACCGATCTGGTCGCGTCGACAGAGCTGTCCTCGAAGCTCGGCCCCAGCCAATCCGATCTGCTGCGCAAGGAGCACTTTGCCTTGTTGCGCTCGGCATGCGCCGAGTCGGGAGGCCGGGAGGTGAAGAACCTCGGGGACGGCGTGATGCTCGCCTTCGTGAGCGTGACTGCGGCCCTCGAGGCGGCTGTCGCTGTGCAACGGTCTGTGGCGCAGCGCAACCGGCGCTCCCTCCATCCCCTCAGCATCCGGGTCGGGGTGGCGGTTGGCGAGGTCAAGGCCGAGGACGGTGACTACTTCGGGGAGCCGGTCGTGCAGGCCGCCCGCTTGTGCGCACGCGCCGACGGCGGCCAGATCTTGGTGAGCGATCTGGTGCGGAGCGTGGCGGGTGTCAGCGCGCAGGTCGAGTTCGGCCTCATCGGAGAGCTCGAACTCAAGGGCCTCCCCGTGCCGGTCGTGACTCACGAGGTGCGCTGGCTCCCGGAACCTGGCGGTGGGCTGTCACTGCCCGCTCGGATGCGCGTCCCGCGCGAGCATCCGCACGTCGGCCGCAGTCGCGAGAGTGCCGTGCTGCTCGGGTCGTGGGATGCCGCGTGTTCGGGTCACGGGCAGCTGGTCTTGATCGGCGGTGAGCCCGGCATCGGCAAGACCCGTCTGGTCACCGATCACGCGACCGCCGTGCACGCCGCCGGGGGGACAGTTCTGTACGGCTCAGTCTCAGATGGCTTCGGAGTGCCCTATCAGCCCTGGATCGAGTCACTAGGCCGCGTTGTCGATGGGATCGGCGCCGGATTCCTGGAGGCGTACGTGGCCGCCGCGGGCCCTGACCTCGTGCGACTGCTCCCCCAACTCCAACGACGGATCAGAGGCCTTCCTGCACCGACCCGTTCAGATGGCGAGACTGAGCGCTACTTGCTCATGGAGGCACTCACCCGATTCATGCATGCTGTGGCCCAGCGAAACCCGGTGCTGCTGGTGCTCGACGACCTTCACTGGGCTGACAAGCCCACGCTCCTTCTTCTGGCCCATCTGCACCGAAACCTCGGCGATTCCGGTGTGCAGATGGTCGCTACCTACCGAGACTCCGAGCACTCCGAACACCTGACCGAGACCCTGGCCAACCTTCGTCGCGAGCAGCGCGTCGAACGCATGACGCTCACCGGCCTCGGCCACGAGGACATCAGTGAGCTGCTGCACAACGCGAGTGGTCAGCCCCTGACGACCGAGACTCTCGACCTCTGCCGGTTGCTCGAGCGCGACACGGCTGGCAATCCGCTATTTGTCACCGAGGTTCTTCGCGACCTCCGCGAGGGAGGTTTTCTCGCTCCAGATGCCGACGGGGTCTGGGGATTGACTTCCTCGTTGCACGAGCTGCCTTCCCCGGCGAGTGTGCGCGAGCTCGTGGGTCAGCGAGTGGGAAAGCTCGGTGCCGCAGCCCATCGCGCCCTCACCGCAGCAGCAGCTATCGGACTCGAGTTCGAGGTCGACGTTCTCGCGGCGGTGCTCGAGGTTTCACCAGATCACGTGTTGGAACTGGTCGACGAAGGTGAGCGCGCGACTCTGCTCACGGAGGAGGGCACGCACCCTGGACGTGCTCGGTTCGTTCACGCGCTGATCGCGCATGCCCTGCTCGTCGACCTGTCGCCCACGCGACGCAGTCGCCTGCACCGTCGCATTGCCGACGTGATCCTCGACAGGCACGGCGCCCACCTGGGAGACCGCACGGGTGCGGTCGCCACCCATCTGTTGGCCTCGGGGGACAAAGGCCCGCAGACGCTAGACCTGTTGCGCCAAGCAGGGCGCCGCGCTCTCGACGCTCTAGCGCCAGACGAGGCACTGCGCTGGTTCGTGGCTGCCAGGAACCTAATTGATGCAGCAGGCCAGACCGATCCAGACCTGGACTGCGACCTCGCGCTCGAGACCGGCGTCGCCCTGCGCGACGCCGGGGACCCCACGGCGCACGAGCACCTCACGTGCGCGGCGCGCCAAGCCGAGCGCCTCAACGATGGCGCCAGGCTCGCCGCGGCACTCTTCGCGATGGACCGATCATTTGCGACGTCGCTGGGCGACGCTGACCAAGCCATGCAACAACTCATGGAGCGGGCCATCGAGCTGTGCCCCGAACCCGGGCCGTCTCGAGCACGACTCCTCGCAATGCTCGGAGCCGAACTCGACACCGTGGGATCTCTGGCACGACGCCGCACGTTGGTCGACGAGGCCTTGCACCTGGCTCGTGGACTGAATGACACACTCACACTGGCACGCGTGCTCGTGTCCAGCGTGTCGGCGCTCCTGGCTGCTGAGACGCTGCCGCAAAGGCGCGAGATCATCGCCGAGCTCGAGCGATTGACCCCCCAGGTGACCGACCCGTTCGTCCGTACGTTCACCGCCTACCACGGCGTGTACACCTCGATCGAGGCACTCGACCGGCCGGGAGTGACCCGCGCCATGGCCGACCTGACCCAGGCGGGAGCCGAGTCGCAGCCCTTGCTCACGTGGTCACGCTCGG
The DNA here is from genome assembly GCA_049583775.1 of Nocardioides sp. Classification (GTDB taxonomy): domain Bacteria; phylum Actinomycetota; class Actinomycetes; order Propionibacteriales; family Nocardioidaceae; genus Nocardioides. Next base: position 6,126 of record JBAUWM010000205.1, on the reverse strand, counting down.
TCATGGAGACGTGCGTGGTGAGGCTCGACGGCGACCTGGTTGAGGCGGAGCGCCGAGCTGACGAGGCGTTCGCGTACGCGACCGGCGCCGGCATTCACGACGCGTTCGTCCTCTATGCCGTGCAGCTCATGGATGTGCGCATCGCGCAGGGCCGGATCGGAGAGCTACTCGAAGTGCTGGTGGAGGCGAGTGATGCCAACCCGAGTCTCGAGGGGCCGTTGCGCACCGTGATCGCCCTCGCCCAGCACGAGAGGGGCTTGGTCGCCGAGGCGCACGAGTCAATCGACCAGGTCTTGGCTGACGGCGTGGATACGATTCCTCGAACCTACGCGTGGCTTCCGGCCCTGGACCAGTTGGCTACGGCGGCGAACCGGCTCGGGCGCCTTGATGCCGCAGCTGCGGCCCATCCGCTCGTCGTCGAGGTCCCAGACGTGGTGGCGAGTTCTGGCCCCACGGCAACAGCTCATTCCTCGACGATCCTCGGCGTCCTTGAGGCCACCATGGGCGACCTCGATGCCGCTCGTGCTCGCTTCGACTTCGCCGCGGTGCGGCTCGAGCAGTTCCATGCTCCTGTGCTGCTAGCGCGCAACCACTTCGAGCATGCACGCGCCATCTCCCGCCTCGGTGACATCCACGATCGGCAAGACCTGCACCGCCTGGCGGCGTTGGCCGCAGCGACGTACGAGGCACATGGCTGTCCGGCGCTCGTCACGCAGTGCCGCGCGTTGATGACGCCCTGACGACGACCGAAGAGGTCAGCGGAGCTTGTCGAGCCTCGAGACGGTGTCCTCGAACTCCTGGACGAGGCCGGCCATGACCTCGGCGACGGGGAGCACCTCGTTCATCCGCCCGACGATCTGCCCGATCGGCATCGAGATCACGTCGGGATTGTTCGAGGCGCTGATCCGGTTGTGCGCGTCGGAGACCAGCAGGTTCTGCAGGGGCATCGGCAACGGAGCCGGAGCACCTTCCTCGGCCCAGGCCTCGGTCCACTTGGTCTTGAGCAGGCGGGCCGGCTTGCCGGTATAGACGCGGGTGCGAACGGTGTCGCTGCTCGTCGCCCGCGTGAAGGCGGTCTCCCAGGCTTCGCTGTTGGGGCCCATGCCGCGGTACTCCTGGGTGCCGAGCCAGATCGACCCCATCCACACCCCCTGGGCCCCGAGTGCGAGCGAGGCGGCGACCTGACGGCCCGAGCCGATGCCGCCGGCACCGAGCACCGGCACGTCGGGACCGACGGCGTCGACGATGTCGGGGGTGAGCACCATGCTCGCCACCTCACCGGTGTGACCGCCGGCCTCGTAGCCCTGGGCGATGATGATGTCGACGCCGTTGGCGACGTGGCTGAGGGCGTGCTTGGCCGCACCGGCCAAGGCCGCGACCTGGATGCCGTGCTCGTGGCACTTCTCGATCACGTCCACCGGAGGTGAGCCGAGCGCGTTGGCGATCAGCACCGGGCGGTGCTGGAGCGCGACGTCGAGGTGCGACCGCGCCACGGAGTGCAACCAACCGAGCACGCCCTCGCGACCTTCGCCTTCGGCAAGCGGTGGAACGCCGAGCTTGAGCAGCGTCTCGTCGACGAACTTCTTGTGCTCCTCAGGAATCATCGCGCCGAGGTCGATCGAGGTGCCCTCGGTGGGGATCTTCATCGGCATCACGATGTCGACGCCGTACGGCTTGCCGTCGGTGTTGTCGTCGAGCCAGGTCAGGACTCGCTCGAGCTCTTCGGTGTCGTTGAACCGGACGCAGCCGAGCACACCGAGTCCGCCCGCACGCGAGACCGCAGCCGCAACGTGCTCAGACGGGGTGAAGGCGAAGATCGGGTACTCGATGCCGAAGGCCTCGCACAGAGGGGTACGCATCAGGCAGACGCTCCGTTGCTCTCGAGGGCCATTTCCTTGGCCCGGGGGTACTGCGCCTTGCCGGTGGCGTTGCGCGGGATCTCCGGCACGATCGTCAGGGTGCGAGGCAGCTTGTAGCCCGACAGGTGCGCGCGCAGGAACGTGCGCAGCTCCTCGAGCTCGACCGTCGCGCCCTCGCGAGGCTGCACGACCGCAGCCACGGCCTGGCCGTACTTCTCGTCAGGGATGCCGACCACCAGGCAGTCGTAGACCGACTCGTGGCGCTTGATCGCCATCTCGACCTCTTCGGGGTAGACCTTCTCCCCGCCGGTGTTGACGCAGTTCGATCCACGACCGAGCAGGGTCACTCGGTTGCCTTCCTCGATCCGGGCGAAGTCGCCGGGCACCGAGAATCGCTCGCCGTCGACCTCGAGGAACGTGGCCGCGGACTTCTCGGGGTCCTTGTAGTAACCCACCGGCACCGAGCCGCCGCGGCCGAGGCGGCCGATCTTGCCGACGCTGGTGGCCAGGTCGTAGGGGCGGTTGTCGTCGTCGAGCACCACGCTGCTCGGGCCGAGGCCGACGATCGGACCGTCGCTGCTGATCGAGTTCTTGTCTTGCATGCCCATGCCCTGGAAGCCGGTCTCGGTCGCTCCCACCGAGTCGGTGAAGATCGCGTCCGGGAAGGCCGCCATCCAGCGCTCCTTGACCGGCGGGCTGAAGATGGCTGCGCTGCTGGAGATGGCGAACAGGCTGGAGCCGTCGTACGGCTCGCCGGTCGCGGCCTTGCGGTCGTACTCCTCGATCAGCGGACGCGCCATGGCATCGCCGGTCATGAAGATCAGCTGGACCTTGTCGTCGTTGATGATCTCCCAGGTGCGCTGGGGGTCGAACTTGGGCTCCAGGATGGTCAGGTGCCCAGCGAACAGGTGCATCAGGAGACCGGCCTGGGCGCCGCCGTGCATCAGCGGGCTCAGCGGGAAGGTGATCATCCGGCCGTCGAGCTTGGCCTGCTCCGACTGGTCGTACTCCTGCAGCGGGTCGCCGGTGTAGAAGTCGATGCCCCCGCCGAGCACGCGCCAGAAGTCCTCGTGGCGCCACATGACGCCCTTCGGGAACCCGGTGGTGCCGCCGGTGTAGATGATGTGGATGTCGTCGCTGCTGCGCTCACCGAAGTCGCGCTCGGTGCTCTGGTCGGCCACCGCGTCGGCCAGGAGCACCCCGCCGTAGGCGGAGATGTCTGCGTCGTTGTCGGGATCCATGATGTCGGGGAACGCCACGAAGGTCTTGAGCTTCGGGTGGTTCGGCGCACAGGTGGCCACCAAGGGGGCGTACGAGCGCTCATGGATCAGAGCCACCACGTCGGCGTTCTCGAAGAGGTAGTTGAGCTCGCCCTCGACGTAGCGGAAGTTGACGTTGATCGTGACCGCACGGATCTTGACCGTCGCCAGCACGGCAATGACGTGTTCGACGCTGTTCTTGGCGTAGATCGCCACGTGCTCACCGGGCTTGACGCCCTGTGCCTGCAGATAGTGGGCGAGTCGGTTCGACTCGGACTCCAGCTCTGCGAAGGTCACGACCCGGTCTCCCACCTTGACGGCAGGCTTGTCCGGAGCGGCGTCGACGGCGTGTTCAAAAAGGTCTGCAATGTTCAGGGCCACGGCCGCGAGACTAGAACACGTTCTCGTTTTTCGCTAGCGTGCCGCTCCATGACCGAGACGCAGGAATCCCCCGAAGCCGCTCACTGCCTCGTCGAGCAGGACGGGCACAAGCTGATCGTGACCATGAATCGCCCCGAGCGCCGCAACGCGCTCTCCAGCGAGATGCTGCGGATCATGGAGGACGCCTGGGACCGCGTGAACTCGGATCCGGAGATCCGCGTCTGCATCCTGACCGGCGCCGGCGGCTTCTTCTGCGCAGGTATGGACCTCAAGACCGCCGACGCCAAACCGCCGTCGGAGAGCTTCGAGTCCGGCGAGTTCGACCCGAGCGTGATCAAGGGCCTGCTCAAGGGCTTCCGGCTGACCAAGCCGCTGATCGCCGCGGTCGAGGGGCCGGCCATCGCAGGTGGCACGGAGATCCTGCAGGGGACCGACATCCGAGTGGCAGGTGAGTCGGCGAAGTTCGGTATCGCCGAAGCGCGCTGGAGCCTGTACCCGATGGGTGGCTCGGCAGTCCGACTCCCCCGCCAGATCCCGTACACCGTGGCGGCTGACCTGCTGCTCACGGGCCGCCCGATCCTGGCCCCCGAGGCCAAGGAGCTGGGCCTGATCGGGCACGTCGTCCCGGACGGTCAGGCGCTCACCAAGGCCCACGAGCTCGCCGACATGGTCGCGGCCAACGGCCCGCTCGCGGTCCAGGCCATCTTGAAGACCATGCGTGACTCCGAGGGCAAGCACGAAGAGGATGCCTGGGCCGCCGACGCCAAGGTCGGCGCGGCCGTCTTCTCCTCTGACGATGCCAAGGAAGGCCCCAAGGCTTTCCTGCAGAAGCGCAAGCCAGAGTTTTCCGGAAAGTGACCGACTGAGGTACGAGGTCGGGCACTTTGGAGGAGATCGAGCGAGGCGCACGGCCGAGGAACGAGGGCGTGGTCGCCGTGTCGAGATCCGGAAAGTGACCGACTGAGGAACGAGGTCGTGGCCGCCGGCTCGGCCTTACACCACGAACAGGGGCAGCGCGCGGCGCTCCTCGAACTCGAACGTGGCGCCGGTGCTGAACCGGGTCACGGCGACCTCGCCGAACTCCTTGGCTGCCTCGTCGCGCCTCACGACGGTGGCTGACCACGTGTCGTCGGTGCCGCTGATCTCGACATCCAGGTGCGGGTCGACGGCGCGGACGATGGCCTGGAGCGGAGTCTCGCGGCCGGGGCCGCAGAGGGTGATCCAGCCACCGTCGGCACTCGCGTCGGACGGCGCGACGCTCACGCCGTCGTTCACGACTCCTCCGGTGTACGCCGCTGGGTTGAGCAGAGGGTGCAGCTCGAGGACGCGCAGGGCCGCGGCCTCGTCGTTGCCGAGCCGTAAGGCGTCGCGCAGGCGCTCGGCGGCGATCCCGGCGATGCCCACCAGTTGCTTCGTGCAGATCTCGGCGTGCTGCGCAGGCGACTCCGCGCGCTTGGCGACAGCGATGCCGAACGAGAGGTTCAGCAGGTGCATCTGCAGGCAGATCTCGTCAGCCATCCGCACCAGTGCCGAGTGCGAGAAGTCGGCGAAGACCAGGTCGCTCACGAGGTCGCCGGCGTAGTCGTCGGCTCCCCCACCACCGGGCTCGATCGGGTCCAGCTCGATCGTCACCGCCCGCTTGGTCTCCACCTCGTAGTACGGCGGCAGCGGTGTGACCGGCGAGTACGACTCGTCGATCTTCACCGTCCAGCGGCAGTGCGGATTCTGGGTCGGCGAGCTGCGTGGCGGGCGGTGGATCGGGCGCACCTGCGCCTTCGGGTTCGTCGCCACGGCAGTCGCGTCGAAGGTCGGGTCCTCGATGTCGTGACACATCGAGCGCACGTAGTCCTCGCCCATCGGTTCGACGTCCATCAGCGCGCCGCAGTGGTCGAGCCAGAACTCGCCGTTCCAGCGGTCCTCCACGTGGTAGCGGAAGTCCATGAACTGGGGCGGGGCACCGATGTCGAGCTGCAGACCCTTGAAGATGGTGATGATGTCGGTGCCCTGGTAGCCGAGTGCCCGCTGCATCCGCCGCGTGTAGAACGGCGACGCGCCCGCCCACTCCTCGATGGCGATCTGCGCCATCTCCTCCCGACCGAACGCCGAGATGCACCAGGCCATGCCGGAGCGGTCGATGAGCTGCCCGATCAGGAGCAGCTCGGGGACGACGACGGCGAGCTCGTCGCGGGACAGGCTGGCGAAACGGCTGGTCACGGCAGGATCGTCCAACCCCGAGGAGCTAATGTCAACAGCGTTGACATTGTCGCCATCAGCCGACGGATCGTTCGCCGGTCCAGTACTGGGCGCGCAGCGCCTTCTTGTCCGGCTTGCCGAGTCCTGTCAACGGCAAGGCCGGTGTGGCGATGATCTGCTTGGGGGCCTGGACCGATCCCTTGCGGTCCTTGACCATCTCCTGGATCTCGGCGATCACCTCGTCGGTGAGCTCGTGTCCGTCACGCATCACGACGATGGCGGTGACAGCTTCGCCGAACTTCTCGTGGGGGGTGCCGATCACGCCCACCTGAGCGATCGCCGGATGTTCCGCGACGACGTCCTCGACCTCTCGCGGGAAGACGTTGAAGCCGCCCGTGACGATCATGTCCTTGGTGCGGTCGACGATGTACCAG
>JBAUWM010000204.1:0-1703 GCA_049583775.1 Nocardioides sp. | reverse complement strand
GCACCTGGAGCCGCGGGCAGCCGCCTGGGCACGCACGTGGCTGGCCGAGGTGGCCCGCAAGCAAGGGCACTTCGAGGACTCCCTGGCGCTCCTGGCCGCGGCGGCCGACGAGTTCGCTGCTGTCGGCGACGACCACGGCGCGGGTCAGGTCTGGCACTTCTCGGGCACCCTGGCTGCCCAGCAGGGCGACCTCGACGCCGCGCGGGAACGTTACGAGCGCAGCCTCGCCATCCGCGAGTCGCTCGGCGACAGCGCCGGCATGGCGGCCTTGTTCAGCAACCTGGCGATCGTGGCGGAGTACTCGGGCGACTACGAGCACGCCGAGGACCTCGCTGAGCAAGGCCTGGCGCTGCGCCGCGAGCTCGGCGACCGCTGGGGCATCGGTATCTCGCAGAACAACCTCGGCATGCTCGCTACCCTGCGCGGCGACCCCGAAGGTGCCAAGCGTCGCTTTGAGGAGTCGATGCGCCTGCACGCTGAGGTGGGAGACGCGTGGATGGTGGCCTTGGGCCACAACAACCTCGGCAACGCCGCCCGCGACCTCGGCGAGCACGACGAGGCCCGCGCCTCCTACTCCACCGCGTTGAGCGCCTACCGAGGTTACGCCGACCTCTGGGTGCTGGCGATCCTGTTCGAGGACGTCGCGATCCTCGATGCGGCGCTGGGCCGCCCCGAATCAGGCTGGCTTCTGGTCGGCGCCGCCGATGCCCTCCACGCCCGGCTCGGTTCACCGCGAACCCCCGACTCCGCCGCCCGCATCCACGCCGCGCTCGACGAGCTGAGGGACCAACTGCCCACCACTCCCGAAGACCTCCGCACCCGCGGCGCCGCCCTCAGCGATGCCGCGGTCGACCGTTTGGTGCGCGCGGAGCCGTAGCACTCTCTTGGCAGGCGCCAGTTTCACCGGCCGGCCGGTGAAACTCGGGCCTAACCGGCAAAGATTCGTACGCCAGGCGGGAGTTTCGGTCAACCAGTTCGGTGGCGAGCACCCGGCCGCCCGGCCGCCTCAACGTCGGGCGCGCCAGGGCCTCAAAACCGTGGCGAGCACCAACCCGACGACGACGCCGAGAGCGGCACCAGCAGCGTTGTCGATCATGTCGGTGACGTCGCAGGCCCGATCGAGCCGAGCCAAGGCCAGTTGGGTGAACTCGATGGCGACCGCGTACCCGCTCAGGCCCACCAGGCCGAGCGGGACCGTGAACAGCGCCCATTTCGGCCAGCGCAGGGCGAGCACCGCGGAGCAAATTCCGGCGGGCACGAACACGACGGTGTTGAGCAGACGCTGGGTGCCGGCGACGATCCAGAACCCGTCAGGAGCCGGCCCGCCGATGTCGCGCGAGCAGTAGTCGAGCCGACCCTCGGCTGGCACCCACCCCGGCGCGCCGTTGGCCGGGATCAGCGTGACCAACCCGATCACCACCACCGACCACACCAACCCGGCGAGCGCGATCGCGGCGATCGAACCGAGCCGGCCCTTCAGCCATCGAACGAGGAGCAGGCAGAGCCCACCCACCACCATCGCCCCGAGGACCATGACCTCGACACCACCGACCGGAAACATCGCGTCGACCGTAGCGGGGACGGCGAGCGGCCGTTGGTCGAGGTGCGTGGGTCGCGGATCCGAGCAGTGAAACCCACTCGGTGGTTGAGGTGCGGCCTCGATCCGGTGGTCGAGCAGCGAGCGCCAGCGAGCGTCGTCGAGA
>JBAUWM010000203.1:0-9968 GCA_049583775.1 Nocardioides sp. | reverse complement strand
AGGTAGAGGGCCGCGGTCACATCGCCGCAGCCGTTGGGCGTGATCGGCAGCAGGGGAGTGGTGACGGCCCAGGCGCCGGCGTCCGAGACCGCGACGACGTCCAACGTGTCGGGTGCCGACTCGCTGTGCAGCACCGAGGTGACCAGCACGTCACGTGGTCCGGCGGCACGCACGACGTCAACCGCGTCCAGCACCTCATCGAGGGTCGTGGTGGTGCGACCGGCGAGGAAGTCGAGCTCGAAGTGGTTGGGCGTCACGATGTCGGCCCGCGGCACCACGTGGTCGCGCATGAACTCCGGGATGCCCTCGCGCACGAACATGCCGCGTCCGACGTCGCCCATCACCGGGTCGCAGCAGTAGACCGCCGCAGGGTTGAGCTCCTTGACCATCGCCACGGTGTCGAGGATGACCGCGGCCACGGCCGGATCACCCTGGTAGCCCGAGAGCACGGCGTCCGCCTCGCCCAGCTTGCCTTGGTCGCCGATGCCACGGATGACGTCGGCGACGTCGTCGGCGGAGAGCACCGGGCCGCGCCACTCGCCGTACCCGGTGTGGTTCGAGAAGTGCACGGTGAGCACCGGCCACACCTCGTGCCCCAGGCGTTGCAGCGGAAAGACCGCGGCCGAGTTGCCGACGTGCCCGTAGGCGACCGAGGACTGAATGGACAGGATCTTCACGCACGCCATCCTGCTCTACGAAACCCCTTCGTTCTTCCGGGACACCTACACAGGCAGAACTAGAACGCGTTACAGTTAGGCCGCACTGTGGCGCGGAACACAGCTCGACGCACAAGCCGAACGAGGGACACGATGGCGAAGAAGCCGTACTCGAACGAAGCCGACTACGTGGTGGTCGGTTCCGGAAGCGCAGGGGCCGCCATTGCTGGCCGGCTCGCCGAGAGTGGCGCGAGCGTGATCGTGCTGGAGGCGGGCAAGAACGACAACCAGCTGCTCGTGAAGAAGCCGGGCATGATCGGACCGATGCACTCGGTGCCGCAGATCAAGGCGATCAACGACTGGGGCTACTACTCGGTGCCCCAAAAGCACATCCTCGACCGCAAGATGCCGGTGCCGCGGGGCAAGGTCGTCGGCGGCTCGAGCTCGGTCAACGGCATGGTCTACGTGCGCGGCAACCGCGCCAACTTCGACTCGTGGGCGGCCGAGGGCAACGAGGGCTGGGACGCCGACTCGGTCAACGCCGCCTACAAGCGCATGGAGGACTTCGAGGACGGCGAAAACGCCTTCCGCGGCGCTGGTGGACCGATCAAGATCACCCGCAACAAGAAGCCTCAGGAAGGGTCGCTCCAGTTCCTGCAGGCCACGGCTGACGCCACGGGCTGCGAGATTCTCGACGACTACAACGGCGCCTCCCAGGAGGGCGTGAGCCGGATGCAGCAGAACGCATCCGACGGCCTGCGCTACAGCGCCTCGCGCGGCTACATCCACCACCTTGCCCCCGCCTCGCTCCAGGTGCAGTCGCAGGTGCTCGCCCGCAAGGTCGTGATCGAGAACGGTCGCGCGACCGGCGTCGAGGTCACCGACAAGGACGGCACCCAGCGCACCATCCGCGCCGGCAAGGAGGTCGTGCTCGCCGCTGGCTTCGTCGGCTCAGCCCAGATCCTGATGCTCTCGGGTGTCGGCCACGCTCAGCACCTCAAGGATCACGGCATCGACGTGCTCGCCGACCTGCCGGTGGGCGACAACCTGCACGACCACATGTTCCACGCGCTGACCTTCCAAGCCACCTCGTCGAAGAACAAGGGCACCGCCCCGTACTTCGCCCGCGGCCTGATGAAGGAGCTGGTCCGACCCGGGTCGACCTTCATGGCCAACTCGGTGTTCGAGGTGCTCGCGTTCCTCAAGACCTCGCAGGCCACCAACAACGTGCCCGACCTGCAGCTGCACCTGCTGCCGTGGAGCTACGTCTCGCCCAACCAGGACGAAGCGATCCGCCACGACGTCGACCCGCACCCGGCGCTGACCGTGCTGGCCACGCTGATCTACCCCAAGAGCCGCGGCACGCTGCGCCTCGCGTCGGGCGACCCGACAGCCACCCCGTTGATCGACTTCAACTACCTGGCTGACCCCGCCGACCTCGACCTCCTCACCGAGGGCTCCGAGCTGGTGCGCGAGATCTTCAGCGGCTCGGCGTTCAAGGGTTCGATCAAGCAGGAGCTGCACCCCGGCTCGGCCATGCAGGGCCAGGAGCTGCGCGACGGCATCCTCAACCGCGCGACGTCGGTCTACCACGGCGTCGGCACCTGCCGGATGGGCGTCGACGAGCTTGCTGTGGTCGACCCGCAGCTCAAGGTCCGCGGCATCGAGGGGCTCCGCGTTGCGGACGCCTCGATCATGCCGTCGATCACCGGCGGCAACACCAACGCGCCCGCCATCATGATCGGCGAGATGGGCGCTCAGCTCATCCTCAACGGGAAGTAACCAGATGACCGTCACGCAATCCACCCCTCTCGCCCGGCCGGCGTCGATCACCGACGCCTTCCTCGAGCAGCTGGTGGCACGGGTGCCCGGCTCGGGCGGCAACACCTGGCCCCTGACCGAGGTCTACACCGACGAGGTGCTCGTCGAGCTGCCCCAGTCGACGCCCGAAGACATCGAGCAGGCCTTCGTGAAGGCCCGGGCGGCACAGGTCGAGTGGGCTGCGTGGCCGGTCAAGAAGCGGCTCGAGGTCTTCAAGCGCGCGCACACGATCTTCGTCGACAACGCCCACCGCACCACCGACCTGATCCAGGTCGAGAGCGGCAAGAACCGGCGGATGGCGATCGAGGAGTCCTGCGACCCGCCGATGGTGATGAGCCACTACCTCAAGCGCGCCGCCAAGCTGCTCGGCTCCACCAAGCGTGGCGGCCCGGTTCCGTTTCTCACCACGTCGACCGAGATCCGCGTGCCCAAGGGCGTCGTCGGTGTGATCGGTCCGTGGAACTTCCCCTTCGCTACCGGCATCTCGGACGCGATCTCAGCGCTGATGGCTGGCAACGCGATCGTGCTCAAGCCTGACAACAAGACTGCTCTGTCACCGCTCTACGGCATCCAGATGTTGGAGGAGGCAGGCCTTCCCAAGGGCCTGTTCCAGGTGGTGTGCGGTGAGGGTCCCGACGTCGGCCCCACGCTGATCGACAACGCCAACTACGTCATGTTCACCGGTTCGACCGCGACCGGTCGGGTGATCGGTGAGCGCGCCGGCAAGAACCTCATCGGTGCCTGCCTCGAGCTCGGCGGCAAGAACCCGATGATCGTGCTCGAGGACGCCAACCTCGAGGAGGCCGTGCAGGGTGCGATCTTCGGTGCGTTCGGCAACACCGGGCAGATCTGCATGCACATCGAGCGCATCTATCTGCCCGAGTCGCGCTACGAGGAGTTCAAGGCGGCCTACGTCAAGGCGGCCGAGGCGCTCGACGTACGGGCCTCCTACGACTTCGGGCCGGACATGGGCTCGCTCGTCTCGCCCGAGCACCTGCAGCGCGTTCAGTCGCACGTGGACGACGCCGTCGCCAAGGGCGCCACGGTGCTCACCGGCGGCAAGGCCCGCCCCGACCTCGGCCCGGCGTTCTTCGAGCCGACCATCCTGGAGGGTGTCACCAAGGACATGATCTCGGGCGTCACCGAGACCTTTGGCCCCGTCGTGGCGCTGCACAAGTACAAGACCGTTGACGAGGCGGTCGCGCTGGCCAACGACACCGAGTACGGACTGAACGCCTCGGTGTGGGGTGGCGATGTCGACAACGCCTGCGCGGTCGGCCGCCGGATCGACTCGGGCAACGTGAACATCAACGACATCTTGGCCACTGCGTTCGCGTCGAAGGGCACGCCGTCGGGTGGGGTCAAGACCTCCGGCGTCGGCGCCCGCCACGGTGACCAGGGTCTGCTCAAGTACACCGACGTGAAGAACCTCGCCGTGCTCAAGAAGCAGGTGATGGGTGCCCGCCCGGGTCAGGACTACGACAAGTACGTGTCCAGCATGCTCAGCGGCTTGAAGATGATGCGGAAGACCCGTATTCGCTAGCCATTCACGCTGACCCGCCGCCTCTAGGGGACGGGTCAGCGGAAGTCGTAGTCTCAGGGGCGTGAGCGACGACGTCGAGATGGAGTATCGGCCGCTGGGTGACTCCGGGCTGATGGTGAGTGTGGTCGGTGTCGGCTGCAACGCGTTCAGCCGTCGGGTCGACCTCGACGGAGTGCGCGACATCTTGGCCGCCGCCCGCGACGTGGGTGTCACGCTGCTCGACACCGCCGACATCTACGGCGACCCGGCCGGTGGCAGCGAGGAGCTCATGGGCGAGGCGTTGCGCGGGCAGCGCGATGAGTTCGTGCTCGCCACCAAGTTCGGCATGGACATGCGCGGCCTGTACGGAGACGACCACGGTGTGCGGGCCTCGCGGCGCTACGTGCGGCGCGCGGTCGAGGCGAGTCTCACCCGGCTCGGCACCGATCACATCGACCTCTACCAGCTGCACACCCCCGACCCGGTGACTCCCATCGAGGAGACCCTCGCCGTGCTCACCGACCTGGTGCGCGAGGGCAAGATCGGTTACCTGGGCTGCTCGAACTTCGCCGGCTGGCAGGTGGCCGACGCCGAGTGGACCTCCCGCAACACCGGCCTCGAGCGATTCGTGAGCGTGCAGAACCGGTACTCGCTCCTCGACCGCAGCATCGAGACCGAGGTGACGCCAGCGTGCGAGCAGTACGGGCTCGGCATCTTGCCGTTCTTCCCGCTCGAGTACGGCCTGCTCACGGGCAAGTACCGCCGGGGCGAGGCGGCGCCGGCCGGTTCGCGGGCGGCAGCGGCCCCGTCGCCCTGGCACGAGGAGGCTGACTGGGACCGGATCGAGGCGCTCGAGGCCTACGCCGCGGCCCGCGACCTCGAGGTGCTCGACGTCGCCATCGCCGGGCTCGCTGCCCAGTCGGCGGTCACGTCGGTCATCTCCGGTGCCACCTCGGGCGACCAAGTGCGTCGCAACGCCGCGGCCCTCGCCTGGACCCCCACCGACGCCGACCTCGACGAGCTCGACCAGCTCACGCACTGACGCCGTCGAGTCTCCAGTCGACCGGCGTGACCCCGCGCTCCTCGAGCAGCCGGTTCACCCGGGAGAACGGACGTGACCCGAAGAAGCCGCGCGAGGCGGAGAGCGGCGAGGGGTGCACCGACTCGACCCAGGGGATGGAGCCGAGCAGCGGCTTGAGCGACTGCGCGTCGCGACCCCACAGGATCGCCGCCAACGGACGCGTCTCGGCGCGGGCCGCCAGCGCACGGATGGCGCACTCGGTGACCTCCTCCCATCCCCGCCCCCGGTGGGACGCCGACTCACCGGCGCGCACGGTCAGCACCCTGTTGAGCAGCATCACGCCCTGACCTGACCACGCGGTCAGGTCGCCGTGGCGGGGAGGCATGAGATCGAGGTCTGCGCGCAGCTCGGTGTAGATGTTGACCAGGCTGCGGGGCAGTGGCCACACGTCGCGCTCGACGGCGAAGCTGAGCCCGACGGGGTGGCCTGGCGTGGGGTACGGGTCTTGGCCGACGATCAGTACCCGCACGTCGGCCAGCGGCGCGCGGCAGGCCCGGAAGACAGCGTCCCCGGCTGGCAGGTAGCCGCGCCCCGCGGCGACCTCGTCGCGTAGGAACGTGCCCATCCGGGCGATCCGGTCATCGACCGGAGCCAGGGCCTTGGCCCAGTCGGGGGCGATCAGGCCCTGCCGAACGAGACCGGCCAGCGCGCTCACGAGACGAATCTACTGACATCCGGTGCGCAACAGCCGGTGCATGCGCAACGCGCCGTACCCCTTGGCAGCGGGCACGTAACCGACGTACTCGCAGGTGAGCGCATCTTGGTCGTGCAGCTCGAGGAGTGCGGCAAATGCCTCGGTCACGTAGACCGTGCCTGGCGGGGTCACGGGCTCGATGCGAGCGGTCCTGCTCACGTGAGAGCCGAAGAAGCCGCGCCGCTCCCGGACTCCGTCGACGACCTCGACGACGGGTCCGGCGTGGGCGCCGAGGCGGAGGGCCAGGCTGTCGGGCAGCCCGCATGCCGCTAGGTTCAGGGCGCTGAACGACTCCTGCAGCTGGAGAGCGACCTGGGCCGCGGTCGCCACGTCGGCCACCACGACGTGCAGTCCGTCGCCCCAGGTGTTGGCCTCCAAGATGGCATCGCCCCACCCGTCGAGCACGGCGTCGAAGGCCCCGATGACGTGCTCGCCGAAGGCGACCGCGCCCTCGTCGTCGAGCTGGGAGAAGCCTCGGACGTCGGCGAACATGATGGCGCGCACTTGTCGGCGGGCCGGCACAGAGGACACCTCGTCGGAGCCGGACCTGGTTGGAGGCGTGATCCGCACGACCCGTCGCCCGGTGGCGGCCCATGCGGCCACGTCAGCGGCGGTCCCCCCTGGCCGGGTCGACGGTTGGCCGTCCCAGACGGCGAGCTGCACAGCGTCGGCGTGCAGAAACCGGGCGCGAAGCAGGGCGCGACCCAGGCAGAGAGACGTCGTGTGGCTCAACAGGGTGGCATCGAGCGCGACGGCGTCCTCGGTGACGTGGTCGACCGAGGTGGCCGCGGCAAGACACGTTGCGAACCGGGCCCGCCACGAAGGCGCCACCATGGCGTCCACGAACCTCGTCGCACCGAGTGGCAGCACCACGTGCAGCTCGGTGCCTGCTGCCAGCAGGGCTTCGGCCCAGAGGATGTCGGCGCCGTCGGCCAGTGACCCGAAGGCCACCTCAGGGCGCTCGGCGGCAACGGCGGCGCGGATCTGCGCGGCTACGTCAGTCAGGTCGGCCTCGCGCAGTCGAGACCCCAATCGATGACCGGTGTAGCTCGCGACCGTCGCCCCCCGCAACGGATCGAGCATCGAGGTGGGCAGGCCCCGCTCGATGCACACGATCTCGAGCTCGCCCAGCAGCTCGGCTCGATGAGTGATGTCGTCGATCAGGTCGGCCAGCCGCCTGACCGCGTCGCGGGCGGCCTCGGCGTCGGCCAGGAGCAGGAACGCGTGAGCACGTACCACCGCGGTTGTGAGGGCGGAGCCGGTCGCAGCGACGAGTGCCGCTCGGGCTCGCTCGGCGCTGGCGGGCAGCTGGCCCGCCACCAGCAGCAGCGTGCCTGCGGTGGCCAGGTCGGCGGGGTCGGTCGTGCTGACGTAGAGCGCGTCGTAACGCTCGGCGGCCCTGGCCGCGAGGCGTCGCCGTTCGTCGCCGGTCTCAGCGAGAGCAAGTGCCCGGTCGATCCGCGCTGACAGCGCGGCCGTCGCGGCGTCATCCTCCCCGTCGAGAGCGAAGTCGAGAAAGCGTCGACGGGCGTGCCGGGCTGCCCCCGCGCGTACGAGAACCAGCACGGCACGACGGCGCAGACCCACCTCGGACGGGTGCTCGCCCACCGCTTGTTCCAGCACGTCGCACGCGCGGAGAAGGTCGCCGTTCTCCTCTGCTGCGTCGGCCTCGGCGAACCACGCCTCGACGGTGCGGGTCATGAGCGTCACGGCACGAGTGTGTCAGTCGCCAACCGGATTTGAGCTCAGCCCGGATCTGAGCTCAGCCCGGATCTGAGCTCAGCGCTTCAGGGTGGCTGCCCTCGGTAGGAAGTGCGGCTGTCCGCGCTCGCCCACCTCGACCTTCAAGATCGCTTGGTTGGCCGCCTGACCGAGGATCGCGGACTGGTTGGCCACCAGCACCGAGGTGCCGAGGAAGGTGGCACTGCACGGGGTGTCGAAGGGGATGCGCGACCCGTTCTCGCCCGCCACAGGCAGCTCGGGGAACCGATCGACCTCCCTCCCCCTGGAGGTCAGCTCCACCAGCTGGTTGGTGCCGAGGAGCGACACGTAGAGGTGCCCCGACTTGCCGATGCCGAAGCCGTCGGGCAATTCGAACGGGCCCGACTGCCACAGCTCGTCGAGCGTTCCGGGCGTGCCGCGGCCGGTGATCGGCAGGCTGTAGACGGCGCCGTTGACGGGCAGCTGGGACGCATCGAGCACGGCCTGCTGGGCGATGACGAGATCGCCCTGGCGGGGGCGGTAACGCAGCCCGGTCGTACCGAAGTCGGTGCCGTTCAGCGAGGGGGAGGTGAACCACGGCTTCGGCTTCTCAGCCCCGCGGGCCAGCTTCCAGATGATCGGCTGGTGGTAGTCGCTCACGTACAGCGCCCCGCCGGGGCCCCAGGTGGCGTAGTTGGGCACCGCGCCGAGCGGGAACTGGGCGATGGTCTCGAACTTCCCGGTGCGCACGTCGAGGGTGAGGATGGTGCGCCGCGATGTCTCGAGCAGCACCAGCTTTCCGTCGCGGGTCTGGTTGGCCACCTGCACGCCGTGGCTGGCCTTGAGCCGCTGGCCAGGCACGATCCACGAGCGCAGCAGGCTTCCGCCCGCGGTCCACTCGTAGACCTTCGAGCGCTGCTCGTCCCCGGCGGCGTAGGTGCCGGCGTAGACGCGCCCGTTGGTGTGGGCGTGCACGTAGGCGGGGTAGCCGGGGGAGGGCACTTTGGCGAACACGCTGGTGTGCCACTTCTTGGCGTCGGCCCCGGCCGGTGCCGGCGTCGAAACGGGTGCGAGGCCCAGCAATGCAGCGGCCACCACGAGAGCGATCACGCGCCTCATCGCAGCTGCTCCAGAACCTCGACCGCGGCGCGCTCGCCCGACCGGACGGCGCCGTCCATGTACCCCGACCAGTAGGTCGAGGTTTCCGTGCCCGCCCAGTGCACCCGCCCGAACGGACGGCGCACGGCGGAGCCGTACTTGGTGATCACCCCGGGGGCATGGATGGCGGTGGGGCCACCCCCGGTCCACCGCTCCTTGGTCCAGTCCTGCTCTGTGTACTCGACCGGATTCAGTGCTTCGTCGCCGAACAGGTCGGCGAAGCCGCGCAGCACCGCTCGTCGCCGTTCGTCCTTGGGCAGGTTGCCGACCTTGCGCCAGGTCGAGCCGCCGACGAAGGCGAGCAGCACGCCGGGGTCGCCACTCTTGGGGGAGTTGTCGAAGACGGTTCTCGCCGCTCCGGAGTCGTTGATGCCGAAGCCGTTGAGGCCGGCGTCGCGCCAGAACGGCCGCTTGTAGACGGCGTCGCACTTCATCAGCTGGCCCATCTCGCTGTTCTCGAGCAGCTTGCGTCGTCGGGTGGGCAGCTGGGGGAACCAGTCGATGTCGAGCACCAGCGGCGGCGGTGCGGCGCAGATGACGCGGGTGGCGCGGACCGTGCCGCGGCCGGTGTGCACGATGGCATGGCCGTTGCGCTGCTCGATCTTTCGCACCGGGGCGCGGAGCGCCACGATGTCGCCGAGTCGCTTGGCCAGGCGCAGGGGAACCAGCTGAGACCCGCCCACGAAGCGACGCTCCTGCGCCCCGTTGGCGGTCTCGGAGTTGCGCGCAAAGGTGCCGACGTAGCGCTGGTTGCCCGAGCAGGCGACGTACCAGAGGGTGTAGAGGAACGAGAGCTCGAACGGGTCGGCGCCGAAGCCGGGTTGGGTCCAGCTCTTGATCAGGTTGGCGACCCCGGCGGGATTGACCACCGCGGTGCGGTTGATGAAGTCGCCGAGCGTCATCGCGTCCCACTCGGCGGCCCGGGGGTGGGTCCACGGTGAGTCGACGGCGATCTCCGCGGCGTACATGTCGATGAGCCCGAGCAGCAGGCCCGCGTCGGCAAGGATCGTCGGGTCCGGCGGCACGGTGCCCGGGTACTCCAGACGCCCGGTGCGTGAGGAGATGTACACGCTCATGCCGGAGTTGTACTGCTTGAACGTCGCCACCTTCATCTCGCGCGCGAGGGCTGCGATCCGGTCTTGGGTGGGTCCGATGAACGCGCCACCGGCTTCGATGATGGCGCCCTTGGTTCGCAGAGTGTGGTTCAGCACGCGGCCGCCGACCCGGTCGCGGGCCTCAACGACGAGCACGGAGTGGCCCTTGCTCGCGACGTCGCGCGCTGCCACGAGACCGGCGATCCCGGCGCCGACGACGACCACGTCGACCTCGCGGGGG
>JBAUWM010000202.1:0-4892 GCA_049583775.1 Nocardioides sp. | reverse complement strand
GAGCGACGGCGTCGTCGAGACCCCCGCACCCCACACGACCACGTCGTCCGGCTCACTCGGTCTCGACGACGCTCGCTAGCGCTCGCTGCTCGACCACCGGGGGGCAACGCTCGCTAGCGCTCGCTGCTCGACCACCGGGACGCCCGGGCTCAGCCGGCTAGGTGGCCGTGGTCGACGAGCTGGATGCTGCCGTGCACCGACGAGGCGTCGTCGGAGGCGAGGAAGGCGACTACTGCCGCGACGCTGTCGGCGCTCATGAATCCGCGGGAGGCCGAGATCCGCATGATGAGGTCCCAATCAGCGCCCTCGGGCACGCCGATGTCGTGCACTTGGGGCGTGTCCATACCACCCGGGCACACGCAGTTCACCCGCAGCGGCGTCTTGAGGTACTCGACCGCCAGCGCCTTGGTGAGCCCGACGATGCCGTGCTTGGCGGCGGTGTAGGCGGCCGAGTAGGTCTCGCCGTGAATGCCCGCGACGGAAGCCACGTTCACGATGTTGCCGCTGGCCTCGAGCAGATGCGGGATCGCGGCCTGACACATGAAGAACGCACCGCTGAGGTTCACCGCCAGGTCTCGCGCCCACTCGTCTTCGGTGACTTCAGTGGTGATGCGGAAGTCGTGACGTCCCGCGTTGTTGACGAGCACATCGAGGCGGCCGAAAGCCTCGACCCCGGCCGACACCGCGGCCTGGCAATCAGTCGGCGACGCGACGTCGAGCGGACCGAACCGCACCTCTCCTGGCAGATCAGCACACGAGGCGGCCACCTCCGCGAGGCGCCCCTGATCGCGGGCCGCCGCCCAGACCTGCGCTCCTCCAGCCGCGAAGCGACGAACCGCGGCGGCTCCGAGCCCCGAGGATGCTCCAGTCACGAGCACGGCCTTGCCGGCGAACACGTCGCTGATACGCAGATCCATGCTGGGAACCTACTGGCCCTCCTCAGGCACGGCCGGTCCAGGACCACTCGCAGTGAGCGACGAAGGCGGAACGTGGCTGCGGCCGTAGTTCAGGGGGAGCCTCCGGTTCAGGCGCGTTCTGTCATAGTCACCACGTGTCCGAACAGGCTGCCGAACGCCGTGCACTCGTCGTCGAGGACGACGATGACATCCGGCTCCTCATCGAGTTCACCCTCGAGACCCAGGGCTTCGTCGTGTCGTCAGTGGGCAACGGCCTCGACGGCGTCGAAGCGGTGCGCACGCTCGATCCTGACCTGGTGACCCTCGATCTCGGGTTGCCCGGCATCGACGGCATCGAGACGTGCCGTCGGATCCGTGAGTTCAGCGACGCCTACATCGTGATGATCACGGCCCGCGACGAGGAGATCGACAAGCTGCTCGGCCTGGAGACCGGCGCCGACGACTTCTTGTCCAAGCCGTTCAGCGTGCGCGAGCTCAAGGCTCGGGTGAATGCGCTGTTCCGGCGTCCACGCCGTGGTCCTGTC
Source organism: Nocardioides sp. (assembly GCA_049583775.1). GTDB lineage: Bacteria > Actinomycetota > Actinomycetes > Propionibacteriales > Nocardioidaceae > Nocardioides. The sequence continues at coordinate 3,451 of JBAUWM010000202.1, read as the reverse complement.
GACGGCTCGGGTTCGCCGGCTACGCCGGTTCCCGATCACGAGGTGCTCGAGCACGGTCCGCTTCGCGTGGACGTTGACGGTCGGCGCGTGTTCCGGGGTGCTGAGGAACTGACGCTGACGCGTACCGAGTTCGACTTGCTGACCGAGCTGATGCGCACGCCCGCACGAGTGTGGACCCGCGAGGCATTGCTTCGTTCTGTGTGGGGCACCGACTGGTCGACCGATACGCACCTGGTCGAGGTGCACGTGGGCAACCTTCGCAAGAAGCTGGGCGAAGGCCCCGACCAGCCCAAGCTGATCAAGACCGTCCGCGGAGTCGGCTACCGGATGGAGTCGGTCTCGTAGTCCTCGTCAGGCGACCAAGTGGTCGACAGGCCGACGAGGATCAACATCGCCACTCCGGCCTCAGCGGGTGACGCGCACCGACAGAGTCGAGCTGACGGCACCGGTGATCGTCTCGGACGCGGGCAGCACCAGACGGTACTTGTACGTGCCGACCTTGCGCTGCCGCGGGAACGAAACCCGGGCACGGTTGTCGCTGACGTCGACTGACGAGATGCCCTTCCAGCCCCCAGCGACCTTCTTCTCCAGTCGCACGGATTCAAGGCCCGGCTGAACGACGAGCACCGAGGCAGAGCGGACAGCGCCACCCTTGGCGACGCTCGCGCGCGAGCTCCAACCCGCGGCAATGCGGGAGACCGCCTGCGGAACGTCGTAGGTCTCCGCGTTTCCGTCAGAGTTAATGCGGCACTTGATCGGCTCAGCGATCGGAGCGTTGTGGAAGCTCTCGCCGTAGTGATAGTTAGTTCCACCCACCTGAACCCAGACCACGTCGTACTCGGTCAGACCGGCCGGCCAGTTCGGGTGCTGGCTGTACGTGAACCCGCGAGTACCGGACCAGGTGCCCTGGTTGTTGTGGTAGTTCAACGTCACATCGCCCTGGGGTGTGCTGAGTCGGATGTTGACGTCGTTGGCCTGTCCGCTGGGCAGGTCAGACGGATAGGCGACGGTGAGCGCGTCACACGATGGGTCGGCGTAGGTCCAGTTCCAGTCAAAGTTGCCCGTCGTTGAGGTAGGCGGGTTCTCCGGGACCGGCGTGGGCGTCGGAGTCGGAGTCGGAGTCGGAGTCGGAGTCGGAGTCGGAGTCGGAGTCGGCGTCGGAGTCGGAGTCGGAGTCGGAGTCGGAGTCGGAGTCGGCGTGGCCGGGCCGTAGGTGACCGCGTAGTGCGAGACAGCCTTGCCCGACGAGTGTCGGATCACGAGCGTGGGCACCGCTTGTTCCAGCGTCACGTACTCGGGGCCGAGGCCTTGGTTGCTGCTGCCAGCTTTCACGCAGTAGGCGGTGATGAGCTTGCCAGCGGGCGCCTTGACGGTGACCGTTTGCGGGTCACCCGTCGTGTCGATCTTTCCGGAGTCGAGCTCGATGCACACCTGACCATCGTTATCGGCATGTGCAGCGCTCGAGGTGAGCGCGAGCACGGGAGCGGTGAGCACGAGGCCGGCTAGGGCCAGGCCGGCGGGGTACGAGCGCATCAGAAGGTCTCCAGTTCAAAGATTCGGTCTGGTCACGAATATGCGATCTGAAGATCAAGGGGACCCCCGCGCAAACCTCAAGATAGGCGCAAGAACTCCACATCCGTCCCGGGCGGTGGGCACTGACGGCTGAGGCAGTCTCAGACCAGCCTTCAACAGTCAGCATGCCTCGTAGAGGCTGAGGAAGTCGCCGACCTCGCGCTCGGCGCGCGAGGCTGCCCGCGCCAGATCGCCCAGAGTCTGCTGCGCGGCTACCAGGTCGCCCGTCCTGACGTCGCCCTCGATGGCTCGGGCAAACTCGGCCAGCTCTTGGGCCCCGACCGTGGTCGACGAGGTGCGCAGACTCAGAGCGGCGTCCATGGCGACCACGGCGTCCTGTTCTTCCAGGGCGTCGCACACCCGGGACACCCGGCCCGGGAGCATCGAGACATAGCGACGCGCGATCGAGAGCATGCTCGACCAGGAATCGAGGTCTTCAGCAAGCCCCACCAGGCGGGACGCGCAGAACGTCGCCATTGCTTCTCCTTGAATCGCCTCGTCGTGAGCGTTCAGCATCACGCAGGCGTTTCAACGGATCGGTCAAACGGCCTCAAGAAATCCTCAAGAACCTGAGCTGGAACGACGCATCAGAGGATGTAGAGCATCTCCTGATACGTGGGCAGCGGCCACAAGTCATCGGCCACGAGACCCTCGAGCGTGTCGGCCGCAGCGCGGATCAACGCCATCGCTGGGATGACCGTGTCGCGCATGTAGGTCGCCGCCTCGAGTGGGTCCGCGGGGTGCTCGTGCGCGATGGCCTCGGCCAACGAAGCCAGACCGGCCTTGAGATCAGCGATCGGCGCCGAGACGGTCTGCAGGGTCGACAGGTCGGGGTCGACGCCAGCAGCCTTGAGTGCTGCGACGTTGGCGGCCAGCTCGGTCTGGTAGCGCATCGCCGATGGCAGGATCGTCGTGGTGCCCATCTCGAGCATCAGGTTGGCCTCGACACTGACCGTGAGGATGTACTGCTCGCAGCCGATCTCGTAGCGACTGTGCATCTCGCGGTCGTTGAACACCGAGTACTTGGAGAAGAGCTCGATCGCCTCGGGCGAGATCAGCTCGGGCAGGGCGTCGACCGTGGTGCGAAGGTTCTTCAGCCCCCGCGCCTCAGCCTCGATCGGCCACTGGTCGGAGTAGCCGTTGCCGTTGAAGATCACAGCGCCGTGCTGCGACACGATGTCGGCCAGGAGGGTCTGCACGGCCTCGTTGAAGTCCGTGCCACCAGCCACCGCGGTCTCCAGCGACGTGGCGCAGTAGTCGAGGGCCTCAGCCATGATCGTGTTGATCATGACCATCGGCACCGCGACGGTCTGCAGCGAGCCAGGTGCGCGGAACTCGAATCGGTTGCCAGTGAAGGCGAACGGCGAGGTGCGGTTGCGGTCGCCCGGGTCCTTGTTGAGGTCAGGCAACGTGTCTACGCCGATGGTGAGCGTGCCCTTCTCTTTCGAGCGGGTCGCACCACCCTTGGCGATCTGGTCGAAGACGTCGGCCAACTGCTCGCCGAGGAAGATCGAGATGATCGCCGGCGGGGCCTCGTTCGCGCCGAGGCGGTGGTCGTTGGACGCCGAGGCGACCGAGACGCGCAGCAGCCCGCCGTACTTGTGGACGGCCCGGATGACGGCGGCGCAGAAAACCAGGAACTGGGCGTTGTCGTGCGGGGTGTCACCCGGCACGAGCAGGCTGCCCAGCTCGGAGTTGCCGAGCGAGAAGTTCACGTGCTTGCCCGAGCCGTTCACCCCGGCGAAGGGCTTCTCGTGAAAGAGGCACTCCATGCCGTGCTTCTTGGCGACCGCCTTGAAGGTCGTCATCAGCAGCTGCTGGTGGTCGGACCCCTCGTTGGCGCGCTCGAACATCGGCGCGATCTCGAACTGGCCGGGAG
>JBAUWM010000201.1:0-1625 GCA_049583775.1 Nocardioides sp. | reverse complement strand
GTTGGGCGGCGCTCGCGGTCGTCCTGTTCGAGGTGATGGGTCCGGCCGCGGAGACGGTGGTGGCCACCGCGGCGATCGCCCTCGGCGCGCTGCTCGTGCTGGTGGCGGTGGCCCTGGGGCGCGGATGGCGCTCGGCCTGGTGGTCGCGACGAGCCGAGGTGGCCGAGGGCATCTGCGGGGCCTTCGCCGTGGCCTCGGTGGTGACCGCCGCTGGGTTCTTCACAGACTTGTGGCAATTGACCAGCTGATGTTTACCCACGAAGGCCTCGGGTAGCACCAGAAGTGTCCCGGTCGAACGTGGGGCACCAGCAAGTTGCAGGTATTTCCTGAAGCCCAGAACCCACCAACATCCAACTTTCATGAGCGGCGACGTGCCGCCAGATATGGAGCAGGCGACATGTCGAACGCCCCCGAGTATGGCCAAGGAGAAGGCACTCTCACTCGGGCAGCCGGCTTGGTCTCGGACGCCCGTGCGGACTTCAACAACATCAGCAGTCGACTCACCGATCAGATCGCCGGTGTGCAGAGCAAGTGGGGCGGTCAAGGTGCTTCGGCGTTCTTCGTGCTGCACCAGGCCTGGACCGAGAAGCAGCAGACGATCGTCAACGCGCTGGACGAGTTCGCGAACTCGCTCACCAGCACCGAGCGCATCAACACCTCGACCGACGACGAGCAGGGGTCCAACTTTGGGCGCCTGACCAGCAAGCTCGGCGGCTGATCCACCAAACTCTCGGAAGCAGGAGCAGACATGAACCTCGATGGAATCCGCGTCAACCACGGCGCCCTCGACCAGGCCGCTGGCGACATGCGCCAGAAGGTCAAGGAGATCGACGACCGCCTCGACCGGCTCGAGCGCGAGCTTGAGCCGCTGAAGAGCGACTGGGCCGGTCAGGCTCAGGTCTCCTATCAGACCGCCAAGGCCAAGTGGAACACCGCGATCGCCGAGATGCGCGACCTGCTGACCGAGGCGCACCTCTCGGTCAACCAGTCGAACGCCGACTACGCAGCGGCTGACCGCCGCGGAGCCTCGACGTTCGGCGGCGGCTGAGCCTCGGAGACGACGACGAGGTGGCCGGCACTCATGAGGTGTCGGCCACTTCGCCGATGGAGCCGAGGTTCAAGAACGAGAAGGGGAGCGCGGCGTGACGAGTCCGGTGACGGTCAGCCAGTCGGGCCTGGTTCGAGTGACGGTGTCGTCCGGCACCCGCCGCGTCGACCTGGTGCTGCCGGGCGCCGTCCCAGTCGCCGAGCTCGTTCCTGAACTTGCTCGCAGCGTCGGTCTGCTGGACGCCGCCACCGTGTATGGCGGCTACCGGCTGGTCACCTCCGACGGTCGACCGCTCGCCCACGACTCTGGGCTCACGCTCCAGGGCGTCGACGACGGGGCGGTCATCACCGTGACCGCTGGCGTCGACGAGCCAGCGCCGATGATCTATGACGACGTGGTCGAGGCGATGACCGACGTGGTCGAGCACGACCTCAAGCCGTGGGAGGCAAGTTCGGGGCGCACCACGGCGCTGGGCGCTGCCGTGCTGCTGCTGGCCCTAGGAGCCGCTGCCCTCTTGGTGCAGGGGTCCTCACAGGTCGCCGCGAGCGCGGCGGCCATGGTGGCGGTGGCCCTGGTG
>JBAUWM010000200.1:0-4963 GCA_049583775.1 Nocardioides sp. | reverse complement strand
AGCGTGGAGGCTCCGCCGTCGGTCGCGCGGACGTCGGCGGGGTCGAGGTTCGATCCGCACGCCGACAGCAGCAGTGCGCCGACGGTCGCGGTAATGAGAGCGAGACGGCGTGGACGAGGCATGAGGCGGATCTCCGGGGCTGGGTTCGGTAGATGTCAACAGTGTTGACAACCTGAGGGTAGAAACCGATCGGGGGTTGTGTCAACGCTCACAGCTGGGGCGGCCACTACAGTGCGGGCCATGTCTGAGTCGGCGGGTCGCGTCGGGGTCCGAACCGCATCGGGCGCCGCCACGAAGGACGCCATCGGCCGCGCTGCCCAAGAATTGTTCCGGGCCAAGGGATTTGGCCCCGTCTCGGTGCGAGCCATCGCCGCTGAAGCGGGTGCCGATCCGGCTCTGGTGATCAGGTACTTCGGGTCCAAGGAACGGCTGTTCCTCGAGTCGGTCGCGATCCAGGGTCGCTTCGACCACGTGACCTCCGGAGACCTGGCCGATCTCGGAGTGCGATTGGTGCGCTCGCTCCTCACCGAGGCGCCAGAGATCACTTTCCCCATCTGGCGCGCGATGATCCGCGCTAGCGACAGCGACCTCGTGCGCGAGCGACTGATCGAGGCGATGGACGAGATGTTCATCCAACCGATCTCCCCGCGGTTGACCGGTCGTGACCCTGAGTTGCGTGCGCGACTGATCGCCGCCCAGGTCTCGGGCCTTCTCGACGCCGTGGCGATTCTGGCCGATGACACCCTCGCGGCCGCTGACACCGACCGGCTCATCGAGTTGTACGGGGCCTCGATCCAGGCGCTGATCGACGCGGGGTAGACGCGGGGAACTAGAACAGGTTCTAATTCCGCCATGCGCAACGGACTCGTCCTTTTCACCTCCGACCGTGGGATCACCCCTGCCGAGCTAGCCAAGGCGGGGGAAGAGCGGGGCTTCGACACGATCTACGTGCCCGAGCACACGCACATCCCGGTGCGGCGCGATGCCGCCCACCCGACCGGTGGCGAGACGCTGCCTGATGACCGTTACACCCGCACCCTCGACCCGTGGGTCTCGTTGGCCACCGCTGCCGCGGTCACCTCCAAGATCCGTCTTTCCACCGCAGTGGCTCTGCCGGTGGAGTCCGACCCGATCACCCTCGCCAAGCAGATCGCGACCCTCGACTACCTGTCTGGCGGCCGGGTCACGATCGGTGCTGGGTTCGGATGGAACACCGACGAACTCGAAGATCACCACGTGCCGGCGAACAAGCGGCGCACGGTGCTGCGTGAGTACATCGAGGCGATGCGGGCGCTGTGGACCCAGGAGGAAGCCGCCTACGACGGCGAGTTCGTGAAGTTCGGACCCTCCTGGGCCTACCCCAAGCCCACCCAGGCCCACGTGCCGCTGATCATCGGCGCGGGCGGCGGGCCCAAGACGTTCGAGTGGATCGCCCGCACCGCCGACGGTTGGATGACGACGCCCGTCGAGCAGGGCATCGGTGAGAAGGCCGATGCGCTGCGGGCGGCCTGGAAGGATGCCGGCCGGACCGGCGAGCCGGAGATTCACGTGCTGATCGCGATGAAGCCCTCGCCCGAGGACCTGGAGAGCTGGGCGGCCGCTGGCGCGACCGATCTGATCTGGGGCGTCCCCGACAAGTCGGCCGAGGAGGTCGTGGCCTACCTCGACCGGCTGGCCGGTCGTCTCGGCCTGGTGTGATCTTCGACGCCTCAAGGCGTGCCCAGTTGGTCGGCCACATGGTCGCCCAGTTGGTTCTAGTGGTTGCGCAGGGCCTCGACCAGCTGGCTCTTCGACATCGATGAACGGCCCTTCACATCCAGCTCGCGGGCCCGCTTGCGGAGGTGCTCGACCGTCCAGTCGTCGTACGAACCGGCTTTGCCGCCCCGGCGACCAACGGTCTTCGAACCCTCGGCGGCGGCGGCATTCGCGATCCGGGCCGACTTCTCCTTGCTGTTGCCTTCTCGGCGCAGGGCCTCATAGGTCTCGTCGTCCTTGACGCTCGGGCCAGGACTCGCCTTCTTCTTGCCGGCGGGCACGCTCAGTCGCCTTCGGGTTCGGGTGCCGGCTGGGTCTGGGGGTCCGCAGATGGCTGGTCGGGGTCGAGGCTCGGCACCACGTCAGGGTGATCGTCGGGCTGCGGCTCCTCGAGGGGCTCATTCGTGGGAACGCTCATGTCCAGCACGATGCGCCAGATTCTGCCGGGGTTCCCCACCCGAGCAGGTGAGAGGGGCGGCTCGCCACGGGCCTACCAACGTGAGGAGCGCCGTATCCGGTCGACCATCAGGGTGAGGTGCGACTGCTCCAGAGTCGATAGACCTGCTCTATGCGTCTGCCACAGCCCCGCGGTCCCCTGAGTTCTCAGGTTTTCGCGTCGCTCGTTGCCTTCCCAGCACCCGCCGACGAGGAGGTGCTCGACGGCAAACCTGGTTCGGCGGATGACGCTGCCATCACGCTATGGACGTTGTACGAACTCATGTACCGGGGCTTCGACGAGGTCGACGACGGCGCCGAGTGGGATGCGGGGTTCCTGCGGTTGCGTCGACGTCTCGAGACGGATCTCGAGGCCCGACTGCGCTCGCGTTGGAGTGGACCCGCGGCAGCCAGCCCTGACCTCGCCAGTGATCTGTTCTCCTTCTTCGAGGACGCTAACGGGCCCTCGGTGGCGCGGTTCATCCAGACGAGCGCCAACGCCGAGCAGGCCCGCGAGTTCCTGAAGGTGAAGTCGATCTACCACCTCAAGGAGTCCGACCCGACAACCTGGGTGCTGCCTCGCCTGCCCGTCGTCGCCAAGGCCGCGCTCGCCGAGCTTCAGTACGACGAATACGGGGCCGGCGATCCCAACCGGCTGCACCATCATCTGTTTGCGCGCGGACTCCAGGGGGCCGGCCTGACCTCCTCCTACGGTGCCTACATCGACGAGGCTCCGGTCGCGGTTCTCGAGCAGAACAACACGGTGTCGCTCTTCGGCCTGCACCGGCGCCTGCGCGGCGCTGCCGTTGGTCACCTGGCGGCCTTCGAGGCCACCAGTTCGATTCCATCTCGACGACTGGCGCAGGGGTTCGAACGAGTCGGGCTCGGGCAGTCGATCGTGGACTACTACGCGGAACACGTCAGCGCAGATGCCGTGCACGACCAGTTGGCCGTGCGGTCGATCTGCGGCGGCCTCGTGGCTGCCGAGCCGGAACAGCGCGCCGAGGTCTTCTTCGGTGCGTTCACCTGCCTCGATCTCGAGCGCCGCTTTGCCGAAGTGTGGCTCGCTCAATGGGAAGAGGCGGCCGCGTGAGCCAGGACGACGCAGCCTGCTCGGAGTTGGGAACGATCGCGCACGCCGACGTCGTCGTGTGCCCCGGCGGCCCGTTGCTGGTGCGAGGTGCCTTCACCGTGCAGGACGCTGAGGGCGTGCACCATCGCAGCGAGCGACCGGTCAGCGCCCTGTGCCGATGCCTGCACTCCGCCAACCTGCCCTGGTGCGACGGCACCCACCAGCTGCTTCCTGCCGACCGTCGGCCTTAGGCCGTCGCAGGTCAGGCCAGTTCCAGCTGCACGACCAAGCCGCGCTCACCTCGCCGACGAGCTACCTCTCGCCATCGTGACGTCACGAGCGGCTCGACCTGCTCATCTCCCCCCAGCTGCAGCAACACCTGTCCTCCCGCAGCCAGGTGCGCGGCGGCGACGTCAAGACAGCGATGGGCGACGTCCAGCCCTGCCGGCCCTCCGTCGATGGCGAGCAAGGGGTCTTCGGGGAAGTCGCCGGTGCGATCGCTGCGAACCCAGGGCGGGTCAGCAATCACCAGGACGAACGTCTCGTCTGGTCGACAGGCCTGCGAGAGATCGCTGTTGCGAACCTCTACCAGGTGCTCGAGCTTGGCGCGCCGAGAGTTCCTCTGCGCGAGGTCGCAGGCTGACGGCGACAGGTCGACGGCAACCAGGTGACGGCCGGACAGGTGCGCGGCCAGCAGTCCGATGTGACCGGCTCCCGTGCAGAGCTCGAGCACCGGCCCTGGTGGAAGGTCGCTCAGCAATTCAGCCGCCCAGGCCGACTGCAGGGTGGTCCATGGTCGGGGCCGCAGCACTGATTCGTCGTGCTCGATCGTCAGCGGGCCGAAGCTCATCGTCGTGGGTAGCGCGCTCACGGTCGGTTCTCCACCACATACGCCAGTCTGCGCAAGGCTTCGACGTTGCGCCACGTGAGCGGCGGGTCTTGAAGGAACTTGGGGGCGAAGCGCCCCGGCCCGCGCACCGCCTGCTCCTCCATGACGATCTCGGTGTCTGGGCCTCGGGGCCGCAGATGAAGCGCCACCTGCGCCTCGCCGGTTGGCCAGGCGCGAGCCCGCAGCACCAGACGGGCGCGAGGTTCGCACTCGAGCACCTCGGTCGTGTCGTCGAGCAGGAGTGGCCACGAGCCAACCGAGTGATGCAGCCGCGAGCCCACGCTGGGCCACGTGTCGTCGACCTCGCGCATCCGCGAAGCGCCCACGACCCAGAGGGGGTACAGCCAGCCGTCGCACAGGACCTCCCAGACCTGGTCGATCGGGGCGTGGATCAGGTGGGTGTTGGTACTCATGGTTTCTCCTCGTCGTGGGCGGTCTCCCGCTCGTCGCGTCGCGCGAGACCGCACGTGGCAAACCCTTCGAGGACGGTGCCGTCACTGGCGAACCGCGAACCGTGCAGAGGGCAGTCCCAGCTGCGCTCGGCGTCGTTCCAAGCCACGATTCCGCCGAGGTGCGTGCAGACCGCTGACGTGCGCCGGGTGACACCGTCAGTCGTGGAGACGCCTTCAGGCAGGCTGAGGCCGTCGTGGGTGACGACGCCGTTCCCTTCGGAGGGTGGCGAGTTTGCGCCCCCCGGCAACCAGGGCTTGACCCACCCCGTGGTCATGGCGAGAGCGACCCCGGCGTTGGCGCGGGCAGCGGTGGGCAGCCCCGTGAGCTCGCGCGCAGACCACGTGCCGAAAGCACGCGAC
>JBAUWM010000199.1:0-14482 GCA_049583775.1 Nocardioides sp. | reverse complement strand
GGGTTCCACCCTCTCCATGGACGGCAAGGCCAATCGCTTGGCTGCGCTGATCCGCGGCAACCTCGGCATGGCGATGCAGGGCCTGGCAGTCGTCCCGATGTTCGCCGGCTTCGACCTGCGACAGAACCAGGGGCGGATCTTCAGCTACGACGTCACCGGCGGCCGCTACGAGGAGACCGCGTTCCACTCCGTCGGCTCGGGCTCGCTGTTCGCACGCGGGTCGCTGAAGAAGCTCTACCGCGACGACCTTGATCCCACCACCTGCGTCGAAGTCGTCATCCAAGCCCTCTACGACGCCGCCGACGACGACTCCGCCACCGGCGGACCCGACCTCACGCGACGCATCTTCCCGGTCGTCCACGTGATCACAGCCGACGGCGGGCGCCGCCTGGACGACAGCGAGGTCGCCGACATCGCCGACCGGGTGATCGCTGGCCGGATGACCCGTCCCGACGGCCCTGCCGCGGCCCTGACCGCGAGGGGAGACGCCTGATGAGCTCGCCCTACTACGTCTCGCCCGAGCAGCTGATGAAGGATCGCGCCGACTTTGCGCGCAAGGGCATCGGTCGAGGCCGATCAGTCGCGGCAGTCCAATACGCCGACGGCATCCTCTTCGTCTCCGAGAACCCCTCGCAGGCGCTGCACAAGGTCTCGGAGATCTACGACCGCATCGCGTTCGCCGCGGTAGGGCGCTACAACGAGTTCGAGAATCTCCGGATCGCAGGTGTGCGGCTGGCCGACATGCGCGGCTACGCCTATGACCGACGCGACGTCACCGGGCGCGGGCTGGCCAACGCCTACGCCCAAACCCTGGGCACGATCTTTTCCAGTGGTGGCGAGAAGCCCTACGAGGTCGAGATCTTCGTGGCCGAGGTGGGCGAGACCGCAGACCTCGACCAGCTCTTCCGACTCACCTACGACGGTCAGGTCGCCGACGAGCAGGGTTACGCCGTGATGGGTGGCGCGGCCGACAAGGTGGCCGAGGCGTTGGCCGCCTCCGACGTGGTGGGTGCTCCGCTCGAGCAGGCGCTGCGCGCAGCCGTGGCGGCGCTGGGCGCCTCAGAGGCCGATGACCGCGTGATCGCCACCAGCGACCTCGAGGTAGCCGTGCTCGACCGCAGCCGCAGTCAGCCCCGCAAGTTCGTACGCCTGGCGCCGGCCCGGCTCGACGCCCTGTTGGGGCAACGATCCTCCGCCGAGGGGTCCACGTCGTCAGAAGGTGGGGCCGGTGGAAGTACGTCCCCGATCGTCGACGACCACGCCGACCCCACCGACCAGGTGAGCGGCGCTGTCCCGCCGTTGGAGAACCCCATCACCGGCGAACCGCCGATCGCCCCTCCATCGTGAGGTCAACGCCGTAGGGTTCACTCATGGACCGGCGCATCTTCGGGATCGAGAACGAGTACGGCGTCACGTGCACGTTCAAGGGGCAGCGCCGGCTCAGCCCTGACGAGGTGGCGCGCTACCTGTTCCGCAAGGTCGTCAGCTGGGGACGCAGCAGCAACGTCTTCTTGCGCAACGGCGCCCGGCTGTACCTCGACGTCGGCAGTCACCCCGAGTACGCGACACCCGAGTGCGACGACGTCATCGACCTCGTCACGCACGACAAGGCGGGGGAGCGGGTTCTCGAAGGGCTCATGCTGGACGCCGAGCAACGTCTCCACGACGAGGGCATCGAAGGCGAGATCTACCTCTTCAAGAACAACACTGACTCAGCCGGCAACTCCTACGGCTGCCACGAGAACTACCTCGTTGGCCGCGCGGGCGAGTTCAGTCGGCTGGCCGACGTGCTGATCCCGTTCCTCGTGACGCGCCAGATCATCGTGGGCGCCGGCAAGGTCACCCAGACCCCCCGCGGCGCCAGCTACAGCGTGAGCCAGCGCGCCGAACACATCTGGGAAGGCGTCAGCAGCGCAACCACCCGCAGCCGGCCCATCATCAACACTCGCGACGAGCCACACGCCGACGCCGAGAAGTACCGCCGTCTGCACGTGATCGTCGGTGACTCGAACATGAGCGAGACCACCACCATGCTCAAGGTCTCCAGCTGCGACCTGGTGCTGCGGATGATCGAGGAGGGCGTGGTGATGCGCGACCTCACGATGGAGAACCCGATCAGGGCCATCCGGGAGATCAGCCACGACATGAGCGGACGTCGCAAGGTGCGTCTGGCCAACGGCCGTGAGGCCAGCGCCCTCGACATCCAGGGTGAGTACCTCGCCAAGGCGCGCGACTTCGTTGATCGTCGCGGCATCAGCACGCCAGTGATCGAGCAGACCCTCGACTTGTGGGAACGCGGTCTGAAAGCCGTGGAGTCCGACGACCTCGGCCTGGTCGACCGCGAGATCGACTGGGTCATCAAGTGGAAGCTGATCGAGCGCTACCGGGCCAAGCACGGGCTGCCACTCGGCCACCCACGCATCGCCCAGCTCGACCTCGCCTACCACGACATCCATCGCAATCGCGGGCTCTACTACTTGCTGGAGAAGAAGGGCGCCGTGGCGCGGGTCACCACCGACCTGAAGATCTTCGAAGCCAAGTCGGTGCCCCCGCAGAACACCCGGGCCCGCCTGCGCGGCGACTTCATTCGCAAGGCCCAAGAGCGACGTCGCGACTTCACCGTCGACTGGGTGCACCTCAAGCTCAACGACCAGGCCCAACGCACCGTGCTGTGCAAGGACCCCTTCCGCGCTCACGACGAGCGGGTCCAACGCCTCATCGACGGAATGTGACCGGTAGGCTTCCCGCGGCTTCATCCGTACCCGGATCCGCACCGGATCCGCTTCTGTCTCCGAGGGTTGTCACCGTGCTCCGACGTCTGCGTCGTCCGGCCGCGCTCGCCGCGCCGCTCCTGCTGCTCACCTCACTCGCTGCTGGTTGCGGCGAGTCGACCACGGTCGAGAGCGAGGCAAGCGACCGCCTCGACGCCGTCGAGATCGCCGGTGAGGTGGGTTCGTCGCCGGAGGTCACCTGGAAGAACCAGATGCGCGCCGACGACGCAGAGTCCGAGGTCATCACCGAAGGTGACGGCGTGGCGGTCGACGACGGTGGCACCGTCTTCGTGAACTACTGGGTCGGTAACGGCTTCACCGAAGACACCGTGCTCGACACCTACAAGGGCGGCGATGGCGAGGGTGAGGGCGCCGGCGCCGTTCCCATCACCGTAGGCGGCGAGGTGCCGGCTCCCCAGACGCAGAACCCGACCGAGGCCGAGATCGCGCGCTACCTGCTCGATTCGTTCGTGGGCAGCCAGGTCGAGCCCGGCGACACCGCAGGCACCCGCAAGGCAGTCACGGTCAACGCCTCCGAGGTCGTGGGCTTCGGTGGTGGCGGCCTCAACATCGGCAACCTCGACGCCCTGCTCGTCGTGATCGATCTGACCTCCGTGCCGCTCAGCGCCCCGGAAGGAACCCAGGTCAAGCGCCCGCCCTTCGCGCCCAGCATCGTCTTGAAGAAGAAGCTGCCCGGGTCGTTGGACTTCTCCTCGACGCCGGAGCCGACCGGTGAGCTGCGCGTGGGCACCCTGGTCAAGGGCGAAGGCGAAGCCGTCGAGTCGGGTGACACGATCGTGGTCAACTACCTCGGCCAGGTCTACAACGGCAAGGAGCCGTTCGACGAGAGCTACAGCCGAGGCACCCCGCTCACCACCGTGATCGGCGCTGGCTCGGTCATCGACGGTTGGGACCAAGGCCTGGTGGGCGTGCCGGTCGGCAGCCGCGTGCTGCTCGTGATCCCGCCCGACCTCGGTTACGGCGCCGAGGGCAACCCCGGAGCCGGCATCAAGGGCACCGACACCCTCTACTTCGTGATCGACGTGCTCGGCGCGGCCTGAGTCTCGGCCTCCCTACCGGCGGCACCCCTACTAGCCACGAGGCCACGATGAGCGTCGCCAAGACCGAGCGGTTGATGAACCTGCTCATCATGCTGCTCGTGCAACGCCACTACGTCGCCAAGGGCAGCATCCGCTCGATTCTCTACCCGGACGCGAGCGACGACGCCTTTGAGCGCATGTTCGACCGCGACAAGGAAGAGCTGCGCAGCCTCGGCGTACCGATCGAGGTCGGGATGATGGACAGCTACTTCGACGACGAGCCGGGCTACCGGATCCGCCCTGACGAGTTTGCGCTGCCCGACGTCGACCTCACGCCCGACGAAGCGGCCGTCGTAGGGCTGGCCACCCGCGTGTGGCAGCACCAACGCTTGGCACGAGCGACGACCGAAGCAATGCGCAAGCTCACCGCCGCCGGCGCAGACATTGACGTCACCGCACTCGAGATCGCCCAGCCCCGGCTCACCGCCGACGAGCCGTCGTTCGACGTGTTCCTCGAGGCGATCGTGGAGCGCTCGGCCGTCGAGTTCAGCTATTGGCGCTCAGGCACGGACGCACCGGCCAACCGGCACGTGCAGCCCTGGGGCGTCACGCGCTACTCAGGGCGGTGGTACGTCGTCGGCTACGACACCGACCGCCAGGCGGAGCGGGTCTTCCGGATCTCGCGGGTGCAGGGCGAAGCCACCCGGGTGGGCCGCCCTGGGGCTTACGAGATTCCCCCGGGCACCGACATCTCGGCCACCACCCGACGACTCGCACCAGCGCCGAGCGCTGAGCGGGTCGTCGTGCTGGCTCGGCCCCAAACGGCCCAGCCACTACGGCGCGGTGCCGACTCGGTGGAGAACGGGGTGTCGGGACCCGATGGCGCGACCACGTGGGACCGACTGGTCATCACCCGCAGCTCAGTGGGGCTCGAAGACGAGATCGCGGGCCTCGGCGCCAACGTGGTGGTCGAAGAGCCGGCGGCGCTGCGCGAGCGGATCATCACCCGGCTGACAGCGGCACTCCGATGAGCGCGACCGGTGCGAACTCCCCGGCCGGGGCCAAGGAGCAAGTGGCCCGGTTGCTGACCCTCGTGCCCTACCTGCACTCTCGTGGCAGCGTGCAGGTGATCGAGGCTGCCCAAGCGCTCGACGTGACCCCCGAACAGCTGCTCAAGGATCTCAAGATCCTGTTCATGTGCGGTCTGCCCGGCGGCTACCCCGACGACCTGATCGACGTCGACATCGATGCCCTCGAGGGTGAGGACGGCCGAGTCCGAGGCGACGGCGTCATCAGGGTCAGCAACGCCGACTACCTGACCCGCCCGATGCGACTCACGCCGACCGAGGCCTCCGCGATGATCGTGGCGCTCCGGGCCTTGCGCGCTGGGGCCGGACCCGACACCGAGCCCATCGTCGACCGAGTCTTGGCCAAGCTCGAGACCGCTGCGGCCACGGGCCCCGCCGAGGTACACCTCGATGCCGCCCCCGGTGACCTCGCCGATGCCGGCATGGTGGCGTTGGAAGCGCAGCTTGCCGACGCCGTGACCCGGCGAGTGCAGGTCGAGCTCGACTACTACGTGCCAGCCCGCGACGAGATGTCGCGCCGGGTGGTCGATCCGCGCGGACTGAGTCTCCACAAGGGCTTCACCTACCTCGACGCCTGGTGCCACTCCGCCGAATCGCCCCGGCTCTTCCGGCTCGACCGGGTTGCGCGTGCGCGGGTGCTGGCCGAGCCGATCCTCACCGATCCAGTGGGTGCGCGTGACCTCACCGACGGGATGTTCCGACGCCCCGAGGACACCACCAGGGTCACCCTGAGACTCTCGGCGCAGGCGCGGTGGATCACCGAGTACTACCCGGTCGAGGACGTCCGGCCCGCCACCGACGCGTCTGGCGAGGTGGAAGTCGACCTGTTGGTGGCCGACGAGCGCTGGCTCACCCGCCTCCTGCTGCGCCTGGCGCCCCACGCCACGGTGTTGGCCCCAGCGGCCTTTGGCGAAGCCTTCAAAGCCGCCGCGCAGGAGACCTTGAGCCTGTACTCATCACCCACCGCGTAGGATCGCAGCAGCACCATGAATCTCACCGAGCTCACTCCGAGTTCGCTGCCGAGCTAGCTGATGAGGCACGCATGTTGAACCCGATGATTGGAATGCCACAAGGCGCCGAGTGGCTCGTGATCCTGGCCATCGTGATCCTGGTCTTTGGTGCCGCCAAGCTGCCCGACCTGGCCCGGGGCACGGGGCAGGCCCTGCGCATCTTCAAGTCCGAGACCAAGGGTCTGCGCGACGACGACGATGACGACAAGCCCGAGGCACCCGCCAAGGAGCTCCCGGTCACGGCCAGCGACGAAGCCACCGTGATTCCGGAGCAGCAGGCCGACAAGAACAACAGCTGACCAGGGCTTCGCCCCCGGTCCAGCCCGTCACCTCACCTCCCGTGGCACTCGTCGGATCCTTCACCGGAATCGCACGCCTCTTCGTCGGAAAGCCGATCCACCCCCTGGGTGATGACGGCCGGATGGCGCTCTCGGACCACCTGCGCGAGTTGCGCGCCCGGATTCTCAAGGTCGCCCTCATCCTGGTGCTCGGCGGCGTCCTGTCGCTGGTGTTCTTCGACCAGCTCTATGACCTCGTCTTCGACCCGTACACCGAGGCGCAGTCGCGTCTGCCCGAAGGCTCGACGCTGGCTACGACGAACGGCCCCGGAGCCGGTCTGCTCCTCTACTTCAAGCTCTGCGGCTTGGCGTCGGTCATCTTGACCAGCCCGTTCTGGCTCTACCAGATCTGGGCGTTCATCCTGCCCGGCTTGCACGCGCGCGAGCGGAAGTGGACCCGCGTCTTCGCCGCCATCGCCGGACCGCTCTTCATGTCTGGCGTGCTGCTCGGTTACGTCACGTTGCCGAAGGGCCTGGAGATCCTGATCGGGTTCAACCCCGAAGGGCTCACCAACCTCGTCGACTTCGACGGATACCTCACCTTCTTCAACCGCACCCTCCTCGTCTTCGGCATCGCCTTCGAGATCCCGTTGTTCGTCGTCATGCTCAACCTGGCTGGCGTGGTCAAGGGCAAGTCACTGGGCGCGCACCGTCCGTGGATCGTCGTCGGCGTCTTCATCTTCGCCGCCGTGGCGACTCCGTCGGCAGATCCGTTCACCATGACCATGATGGCGGTGCCCATGGTGGTGCTGTTCTTGATCTCCGAGGTGATCGCCCGCTTCAACGACCGTCGACGCGCCAAGCGCAACATCAACGCTGGCCTCGACCCCGACGAGCTGTCAGAGCTGTGAGCGGGGCCCCGCCGGTGCCCAGCGAGGTCGATCCGTTCGATCTGCCCGACGCCCTCGGCGCGGCCGAGGTGATCTGGTCGGCCACCGACGGCATCCACTGCGGAGCCCGAGTAGGAGGCATCCTCTCGCCGTCGCAGAGCGACGAGCTGGCCTGCGACCTGCTTGCCGTCGACGAGGCCTACCCGACCCCCGTAGCCAGCAACGAGTTGCGCTCGAGCGTGCACCTGGCCTGGCGACACGGCCAGGTGCAACTGGCGGCCTACGACGATCGCCTCACGATCCTGGTGCCGGGCAGGGCATTCAACGCCGAACTGGTCCTCGAAGCAGTCGGCCGCCTCGCCAAGGCCGTCGGTGCCGACCCGAGTGACTACTCAGTCCGCTTACGCCTCGGAAGCTGAGCCCGTGAACTCCTCCGCCGACTCCAGCCCCGCCGAGCGCTACGCGTCGTACCGCACAGCCAAGGGCAACCCAGTGCTGCGTGACTTCACCGCCCACTACGACTTCCCGCTCGATGACTTCCAGGTGCGGGCATGTCAGGAGATCGAGGCCGGTCGCGGCGTGCTCGTGGCCGCGCCGACCGGGTCAGGCAAGACGATCGTCGGCGAGTTCGCGATCCACCTCGCCCTGCACACCGGGCGGAAAGCCTTCTACACGACGCCGATCAAGGCCCTCTCCAACCAGAAGTACGCCGACCTCGTGGCTCGCTACGGTCCCGATCAGGTGGGACTGCTGACCGGCGACAACACCATCAACGGGGAAGCCCCGATCGTGGTGATGACCACCGAGGTGTTGCGCAACATGCTCTATGCGGGCTCGCGCACGCTCATCGGTCTCGGGTTCGTCGTGATGGACGAAGTGCACTACCTCGCCGACCGGGCGCGTGGCGCGGTGTGGGAAGAGGTAATCATCCATCTGCCTGACTCGGTAGCGCTGGTCTCGCTGTCGGCCACGGTGTCCAACGCCGAGGAGTTCGGTGAGTGGCTGGCCACGGTGCGGGGCGAGACCGCGACCATCGTCGAGGAGCGGCGTCCGGTGCCGCTCTACCAACACGTGATGCTCGGACGACGACTGGTCGACCTGTTCGCCTCGTCAGATGTCGACGCTGCGGCCGGCTTCGTCAAGGAGGGCGCACCGGTCAATGACGAGTTGATGAAGGTTGCTCGCGACGACTGGGCCGCCACGCGCATCAAGGACCGGCGCACCCCTCGTGGTCAGCGGCCGGGCCGTCAGGGAGGTCGCCAGGTCGGCAACGGCCGCCGGGTCTGGATCCCGAGCCGATCCGACGTCATCGACCGTCTCGACCGCGA
Source organism: Nocardioides sp. (assembly GCA_049583775.1). Taxonomy (GTDB): domain Bacteria; phylum Actinomycetota; class Actinomycetes; order Propionibacteriales; family Nocardioidaceae; genus Nocardioides. The sequence goes on along the minus strand of JBAUWM010000199.1, from coordinate 6,077 downwards.
GAAGCTGCTGCCGGCGATCGTGTTCATCTTCAGCCGGGTCGGCTGCGACGCAGCGGTCAATCAATGCCTCAGCGCGGGGGTACGTCTCACGACGTCCGAGGAGCGCGACGAGATCAGGACCTTTGTCGACTCGGCTTGTCGCGACCTGCCAGCCGACGACCTCCAGGTGTTGGGCTACCACGAGTTCGTCGACGGTCTCGCGCGGGGCGTGGCGGCACACCACGCCGGCATGCTGCCGGCGTTCAAGCAGGTGGTCGAGGAGCTGTACCAGCGCGGGCTGTGCAAGGTCGTGTTCGCGACTGAGACCTTGGCGCTGGGCATCAACATGCCTGCGCGCACGGTGGTGATCGAGAAGCTCTCGAAGTGGAATGGCGAGACCCACGCTGACATCACGCCGGGGGAGTACACCCAGCTCACGGGGCGCGCCGGACGACGTGGCCTCGACGTCGAAGGACATGGCGTGGTGCTGTGGCAGCCCGGCATGAACCCGCGCGAGGTGGCCGGGTTGGCCTCGACCCGCACCTATCCGCTGCGCTCGTCGTTCCGTCCGTCGTACAACATGGCGGTCAACCTGGTGCACCAGTTCGGCCGGGTTCGCGCTCGCGAACTGCTGGAGCAGTCGTTCGCGCAGTTCCAGGCCGACAAAGCCGTGGTGGGTCTGGCCCGCCAGGTCGCCAAGAGCGACGACGCCCTGGCCGGCTACGCCGAGGCAGCCACCTGTCACCTGGGCGACTTCATGGAGTACGCAGGCCTGCGTCGCCAGATCTCCGACGTCGAGAAGGGCGCCAGCAAGGCGCGTCGGTCCGACCGTCGCGAGGAGGCGATGGAGTCACTCCGTGCGTTGAGGCCAGGCGACGTGATCATGGTGCCGAGCGGCAAGTTCGCCGGGTACGCCGTCGTCGTCGACCCGGGATGGTCGGAGATCGCCGACGGAGGCCCGCGGCCCTACGTCGTGACCGCAGACCGCCAGGCCCGTCGATTGGCCCTGATCGATTTTCCGACCCCGGTGGTCGCGGTGACCCGGCTCAAGGTGCCCAAGAGCTTCAATGGCCGCAACCCACAGATGCGCAAGGACCTTGCAGCGACCCTGCGCAACCGCACCCACGACCTGACCCCGCCTCCGACTGCGCCGGGCCGTAGTGGCGGGCCTGTCGGCGACAGCGACGAGGTGGCCGGGCTGCGTGCGCAGTTGCGCGCCCACCCGTGCCACGGCTGCGCCGAACGTGAAGATCACTCTCGCTGGGCCGAGCGCTACTTCAAGCTCGACCGAGACGCCGCCACGTTGCGCCGACGAATCGAACAGCGCACCAACACCGTGGCCCGCCAGTTCGACCGTGTCTGCGAAGTACTGACCTCGTTGGGCTATCTCGACGGCGACGACGTCACCGACGAGGGTCGTCACCTGATGCGTCTCTACGGCGACATGGACCTGGTCGCTGCCGAAGCAGTCCGCACCGGGCTGTGGGACGACCTCACGCCGTCCGGGCTCGCGGCCTGCCTCTCTGCTCTGGTCTACGAATCGCGTCGCGCTGACGACACCCAGTCACCGAAGATGCCGGGTGGTGCGGTGCGACCCGTTCTCGATCAGACGCGACGTCTGTGGGCACGGCTCGATTCCCTCGAGCGCGAGCACAAGCTCGACTTCTTGCGGGCGCCCGACGCCGGGTTCGCCTGGATCGCCTACCGATGGGCGGAGGGAGATGACCTCGACGAGATCATCGGGCCCTCCGACCTCACCGCGGGCGACTTCGTACGCTCGATGAAGCAGTTGCTGGACCTGGCGGGCCAGGTGGCCGATGCTGCCGGCGACACCCCGCTTCGTCGTACCGCGCGCGACGTCGTCGGGCTGCTTCGACGCGGGGTCGTGGCCTACTCGGGGCTGGCGGACTGACGCACGGCGTCCGCGACCTCAGTCGTGCCGCCGACGAGGTTGTACTGGCGGCCGATCGTGCCGTCGGCGTCGAGCACTGCCGCGAGCACCGCGGCCACGTCGGCTCGCGTGACGTCGCCCGCGGCGACGTCGGGTCCGAGTGCCACCAGCCCGGTCGCTGTCTCGTCAGTCAGACGGCCCGGGCGGATGATCGTCCACTCGAGCCCGGAGTCGCGCAGCGCCGCGTCTGAATCACGCTTGGCCTCGACATAGGCCTTCCACACCGGAGAGGTGTCGGAAGGCACAGGCTCGTCCACCCCGATTGCCGAGATCTGCACGAACCGGGTGATACCGGCGCGCCGCGCACCCTCGATCGACTTCAATGACCCCTCCAGGTCGACCGTGCGCTTGCGCTCGATGTCGCCGTCAGGGCCACCGCCCGCCGCGAACACCACCACGTCGCACCCCTGGAAGGCACTCGCGAACGCTGCGGCGTCGTCCTTCTCGATGTCGAGCATCCGCACCTCAGCGCCGGCGCGCTCCAGCTCGGCTCGGTACTCCTCTCGACGGACGAGAGCAACCGGGGTGTGCTCCGAACGGCGCAGGTCGTGCAACAGGTGACGGGCGACGTTTCCGTGGCCCCCGACGATGGCGATGCGACTCATGCTCCCACCGTACGTACCGACCCTGGGGGCGTCAGCCCGCGAGCACCGCGGTCACGCGTGCGGCGGGAGTCTCCAAGCCCCACTGAGCCACCAGGTCTGCGAAGCGCTCTGGATCGGCGGGGGCGGACGGTAGCGCCATGCTCGACCGGTCGAGGTCGATGTCGCAGGCGACCGCCACCACCTGCGGAGCTACGGCGAGATAGTCGAGGGCGGCCTTGATCTTGCCCCGCGGGCCCGGACCCATGTCCGAGTCGGGCTCGTGCGCTGCGGCGATGATGGCGTCGATGTTGCCGAACCGCTGCAGGAGCGTGGCCGCCGTCTTCTCCCCGACACCAGGCACCCCCGGCAAGCCGTCCGAGGCGTCGCCGCGCATGGTCGCGAAGTCGGCGTACTGGGTGGCGTTGATGGCGTACTTGTCGACGACCCAGTCGTTGGTCACCCGTTCGTGCCGACCGACACCCTTGGCGATGTAGAGCACCCGCACGTCAGCCGCGTCGTCAACCAGCTGGAACAGGTCGCGGTCGCCGGTGACGATGTCAACCGGCTGGCCGGCCCCCGTCGCGAGCGTGCCGATGACGTCGTCGGCCTCGTATCCGGCGGCGCCGATGACGCAGATACCGAGTGCTCCCAGCACCTCGCGCATGATCGGCACCTGGGCCTCGAGCGGGTCGGGAACCTCCTCGACGTCCGGAGCACTGACGACCTCCTCTACCACGCGGTGGGCCTTGTAGGAGGGCAACAGGTCGACGCGCCACTGGGGCCGCCAGTCGTCGTCCCAGCAGCAGACCAGGTGCGTGGGGCGGTACTCCTCGACCAGCCGAGAGATGTAGTCGAGCAACCCGCGCACGGCGTTCACGTTGGTGCCGTCGGGTGCGGAGTACTCCGGCATGCCGAAGTAGGCCCGGAAGTACATCGAGGCGGTGTCGAGCAGCATGAGCCGGCCGGCGACGTTCTGGGTGCTGGTCACGCGGCGATCCTGCCACGGAGCGCGACTAGTCTGACCGCGTGACCCGCACCGACCTCGAAGCCACGGATCGCAAGATCCTCGAGCTTCTCGCGCACGACGGCCGGATGTCGTTCACCGATCTCGGCAAGGCGACCGGCCTGTCTACGTCAGCGGTCCACCAGCGGGTGAAGCGCCTCGAGCAGCGCGGTCTGATCCTCGGCTACGGCGCGACGGTCAACCACGGCGAGATCGGTCTGCCCCTCACCGCGTTCATCTCGATCCGCGCCATCGATCCCTCGCAACCCGATGACTCGCCTGAGCGTCTGAGGGGCATCTCCGAGATCGAGTCGTGCTGGTCGGTCGCGGGGGAGGAGTCCTACATGCTCAAGGTCCGCGTGCCCACGCCCGGAGACCTCGAAGAACTGCTCGCCCGCATCCGGTCCGCTGCCAACGTCTCGACCCGCACGACCATCGTGCTGTCGACGTACTACGAGAACCGTCCCGTTACCTGAGGGTTGGCGTGTAGCGTTCACCGGCTAGCCGGTGAACGCTCCGCTTCTAGGGCAAAACTTTGGCCGAGAAGCGGAGCCATTGGCGGGGGAGTGAGCCTCACGGGTTGCTTGTGGCGCGGGTGAAGCAGCGTCGGATCCGCGCAGCGGTCTGCTCGGGCTGAGCCAGGTCCTGCCACGTCAGGCGGATGCAGGTCCAACCGGTCAATTCTCGGACGCGGTCCTCGCGCTTCTTCTCCGCCACGACGACATCGCTCGGATGCTGGCCCTCCCGGAGTAGGGCCCCGTACTTGATCTTCCCGTCGAACTCGGCCCACACGCCCAGATGAGGCCACGCAAAGTCCAGGCTCGCGACGAGCTGGCCATCGGACCCCTCCACCCGGTACTGGGGGACGGGAGCGGGAAGCCCCTGATGCCAGCACAGGAAGTAGGTGCGGCTCTCCCCGATCGACTCGACACGGGCATCTGCCAGCCGCAGCACGAGTCCTGCGCGCAACGTGAAGGGGTTGCGCTCCATGAGTGCGTACCGGGCATGCAGCTGCTCTTCAGTGGTCAGGCCCCGGTGCAGGAGGTCGTTGACGATGCACAGCCCCGACTCGACGCAGGTCAGGGTCAGGACGTCGAGTGCCGTCTTCGTCGCATTGGTCACCCTGGCCTGGCGAACCGAGTGCACGTCGGTGGCGACAAGCTTGCCTTGGTGCTGTCGTACGCCGGCCGCAGCGCGGCCAGCCCTCTGGTCGAGTCGCGTGACGTGGACGTCGCGCAGGTCCAGTCCGAACAGCGGGGCACCCAGCTCGGCCACCGCACTCGTGTGGGACAGCACGACCGGGGCCCGTGCTTGCCGAAGGACCGCGCGTCCGCGCGCGGCGAACTGGTCGCGTTCATCGAGCTTGATCCACCGGGCACGTGGCATATAGGCGCCGTGTCGCACACGGGTCCACTCGCCAGAGCGACACAGCCGGACGATCTCCCGCTCGGTCATTCCGGCCTGAAGCGCCTCGCGTCGCAAGATGACGTCGAGCGGGTCGTGCAGGGCTGGCAGGAGGTCAGTCATGCCTGGGAGAATCGTGTGCGAGCGCTCACCCAGGGGCAGTGACTATTCGCGCCTGTGGACAGCGATCACGACAGCGCGGCTGTGAACGAATGGTGGCCCGTTCGGCCGTGTCACTTGCGGCTCGCGCAGGCGCGCCTTTGTCACTCCCGTCGCACACCTCGGCCATTCGCTCCGCTTCTCGGCCAAACTTTCGGCCTAGAAGCGGAGCGTTCCCCGGCGAGCCGGGGATCGCTCCCCCCGCCAGCCAGGCTGCCTCAGTAGGCCTGCAAGGCGGCCGTGCGGCGCGAAGCCTCCGCCGCTTCGGCGGCACGCAGGGCGCTGTCGTCAAGGTCGGCGTGCTGGGCCCACCATGCCTGGCCCGACGCGGGCAGGGTGTGGATCGGGTCGTAGTACTCGTAGGTGCGCGTCAGCGCATCGGGGTCGGTGGCCTCGATGGACGTGCGGTAGTTCTTGGTCCAGTGCGAGATGCCCCGCTCCTCGTCGTAGCTGGCCAACTGGTGCACCCAGCGCTTGCCGACGAACGGCACGTCGCAGACGATTCGCGGCGTCGCGAAGCCCGGCAGGTAGCCCATGATGTGGTGCTGCAGTCGCTGGGCATCGCCGACTGAGACCCGCCAGTGCTCCGAGAACGGGATCAGGTCACACATGTAGAAGTAGTAGGGCATGATCTGCGCGCCGTCGAGCAGGCGGAAGCACAGGTCGAGCAAGGCGTGCGGGTCGGCGTTGACGCCGTTGAGCAGCACACCCTGGTTGCGCACGTCTCGGACGCCGGCCTCGAGCATTGCCTGAGACGCCTCGGCCACGATGGGGGTGATCGAGTGCGCGTGGTTGGCGTGGGTGTGGATGGCCAGCGAGACCCCGCGGCTGCGCGCTGTCCCGGCCACCCGAGCCATCCCCTCGCGCACCTCGGGCTGCAGCCAGTGCTGGGGCAGACCGATCAGCGCCTTGGTGGCCAGCCGGATGTCGCGGATGTTCTCAATCTGCAACAGCGACTCGAGAAAGGCCTCGAGCCGTGGCCAAGGCAGGTTCGCGA
>JBAUWM010000198.1:0-4545 GCA_049583775.1 Nocardioides sp. | reverse complement strand
ACCCAGAAGGGCGCGCTCTTCCCATGGCGCACGATCAACGGCGAGGAGGCCTCGGCCTACTACGCGGCGGGCACGGCGCAGTACCACATCGACGCCGACATCGCGTATGCCCTGAGCCAGTACGTGGGAGCCACCGGCGACTACGAGTTCCTCGACCACCAGGCCGTCGACATCTTCGTGGAGACCGCACGTCTGTGGGCTGACCTCGGCTTCTGGCGCGACGAGAACGGGGGCGCATTCCACATCCACGGCGTGACCGGCCCCGACGAGTACACGACCGTCGTCAACGACAACATGTACACAAACGTGATGGCGCGCTTCAACCTGCGCCGTGCCGCCGAGGCCGTGCGCTTCCTGGAGAAGAAGCGACCCGAGGCCTACCAGTCGATGCGGGTGCGGGTCGATCTCAGGGACGGCGAGGTGGAGGAGTGGGAGCGTTCGTCAGTCGCGATGTCGATCCCGTTTGATCCGCACCTGGGGGTGCATCCGCAAGATTCGCACTTCCTGGAGCGGGAGATGTGGGACCTCGGCAACACCCCCGTCGAGAAGCGGCCACTGCTGCTCAACTACCACCCGTTGGTGATCTACCGCTTCCAGGTGCTCAAGCAGGCCGACGTGGTGCTCGCACTGTTTCTCCAGGGTGAGGCGTTCACGCTCGAGGAGAAGAAGGCCGACTTCGACTACTACGACCCGATCACCACGGGCGACTCGACGCTCTCGGCGGTCGTGCAGTCGATCATGGCCTCGGAGGTCGGCTACCACGACCTGGCTCTGCGCTACTTCCATGCCGCGCTGTTCGTCGACCTCGCCGACCGGCACGCCAACACCGCCGACGGCGTCCACGTGGCCTCGACCGGTGGCGTCTGGAGCGCGTTGGTGTCTGGGTTCGGCGGCTTCCGCGACCTCGGGTCTGGCCGCTGGACCCTCGACCCCCGCCTCCCCGACGACTGGGACGAGCTCTGCTACCGGATCACGCTGCGCGGCACTCGGGTGCGCGTGACGGTGCGGCCCCACGAGCTCGAGCTACTGGTCGAGGACGGCGACGGCGAGCTGACCTTGGACGTCCGGGGCACCGAGGTCACGGTCGGCCCAGAAAAGCCTGTGACGGTTGCGCTGGTCGGGCAAGGTCCACGTTTGGAGGGCGAACCGCCCAACCCAGCAGGCGCCCGCCGCGCCGACGGCACCGTCATCTCAGCGACGGTGCCCTCCGGCGTCTAGCGCGAGTCGGCGCAAGTTAACGCCGACTCGACGTCAGGAGTGGTCGGACTCCGCGCTGGACGGGGTGCTGTGCTCGGGAAACTCCTGGTCGGCCAGCTCTTCGGGAATCAGGCAGGTCTTGCAGAAGTCGTCGCCGAAGGGCGTCAGGTGGATGCTGCGGCGCACCACCTTGGTGAACTTCACCGAGTGCATCGCCGCCAGCACGTCGGGCTGGGCCTCGACGACCTGGTACTCCATCGGGTCGTGGAGTGACTCACGGGAGAACCAGACCAGACCGAGCCGGTTGAGGTTGTTGAGGTAGGCCGGCACCTGCTCGAGGTAGCGCACCCCAGCACGCGGGCCGATCATCGTCAGGCCCGGTGCTATCAGCGTGGAGTTGACCATGCCGATGGGCCCGCCGGTGCGCACGTCGACGCTCGGCTGCGGACCGCTGTTGAGCAGCAGCATCAGGATCCGACCCTCGTCGGGCGCGAGGTCGTCGAGGATGCGCTCGTAGGCCGGGTGGCCCTGGTCGGTGCTCCACACGTCGCGCGACTTCACCAACAGCTGTTGACCTCGCTCGCGCAAGGAGACAGGGCTGGCGGACCGCGAGCTCACGACCTCCCCGTCGACGGCCGAGGTCTGGTCGACCAGACCGCCGAGCGCCTCTCCGGCAGTCATCAGGGCGGTTCCGACCGGCACACCGGCCGACACAGAGCGAGCGAGGTCGCCGACGACGGCGAGAGCCTGGCCGGCGTCCCGGGCAAGCGCCATGGCTTCTTTCTGGCTCGTCAGAGCCTTGCCGACGCGCAGCCAACTACGAGCTGATGTCTTCACCGACCACTCGGTCGTGTGCAGCGCGGCCGAGGCAGCTACCCGCGCCAGTCCAGGCAGGGAGTCGCCGACGCCGGGAGGCAGGATCTCGGGGATCCGCTGTCCGCTGCTGCCCCGGACGTCACGGGGTCCGCCGGCCGTCATCCGCCCTGGACCCCGAAGATCGCCAAGTGCAGGAAGCCGCCTGCCGCGCCCATGATCGCGCCGTGCGCGTACAGCATCCATTCGTCCTCCTTGATCGCCGAGCGCATCATGTCGACGAAGTCACGCGGGGGAAGCTCCTTGGTGCGCGTGGCCACGAGCACTCGGATCTTGTCAGCCTGTCGCGCACTGAATTCCTTGTCCTTGAACGGGGTCAACGTGCGACCCACTGCTTGCTGGGCGACTGACTCCCTGATGGTGTCGAACCGTCCGCTGCCTATGGCCACCCGGAGCGCCGCGCGGGCGGGGCCGGCCGCCTGGTCGATGGCGGGCCTCATGGCGGTGGCCAGCATCTGCCGGGTGCGGTCGCCGCGTGGTCCGTCGAGCAGAAAGTCCCCGATCCGCTCGAGGGTGATCACGTCGTCGGCGATGATCTGGGCGTAGACCTCTGCTGCCTCGCTCTGCCGACGCAGGAACAGTCCGTGAACCTTGATGCCGAAGATCCGCTTGGGCTCCGGGGGCTCGAAGATCAGCCACATACCCAGGGCGTTGGTGACCCAGCCGACCACCACGCCCATCACGGGCAACAGCCACCACTGATGGGCGAGCGAGTCGATGACCGCCACCGGTATCCCGAGCAGGAAGCCGAAGATGAACCCGAACCTCACCATGAGGTCGAGCTCCTTCTGCCCGAAGTCGCGGAAGATCCGCACCACGAGCTCGGGGTTCTTCTGGAAGTGGTCGATCACCATGATCTTGGGATCGAGCAGCTGGTCGATGTGCACGCCGATCTCGGTGGTGACGCGGCCGACCACCGACGGCAGCTGCTCCTGCACCCGCGCGTAGACGGCGTCCTTCACCGGTTGCGGCAGGTCTCGCCACAGGCGGGGGTGCTCGGCCTCCATCACCTCGTTGACCAGCTCGGGGATCTCCGGTCGGAATACGGTGACGATGTGCTCGGCGATCTGGTCGGGCTCGAGTTGTTGGTAGAACTCCGCCGGGGTGCCGAGCTTGGCGATGGCCTTGTCGACCGCGATGCTGCCCATCTTGGCGGCGCGCGCCGGAATGATCCCCTGCCAGCCGAGGCCACCTTGCAGGATGCCGGGCACCTCTTGCAGCTTGCGTGGCAGAACCGTAGCCAGCTCACGCATTCCTGGCACCCGGAAGCCGTGGAACTGAATCGGGCTGAACAGCATGATCAGGCCGGTCCAGTTGATCAGGTATCCGACGATCCCGGTAAAGACAGGGATGCTGAGGAACGCGAACCAGTGGATGTCGCTGACGTAGTCGGTGAACCAGTCCACGCGCGTCCCTTCAGCATCGGTCGCACCCCATGCGGACCTGAGGCGCTGAGACTATCTGCGACGTGACGTCCGGCACAGGTGTCTTACCTGGGCCGGACCCGCGTCACGACACACGCTGCGTCAGCTGGCGTCGGCACACTCGGTGACGCCGTACTCGTTCAGGGCGTCGTTGATCTCGCCGAAGGGGTTCTCGTCAGTGAGGAACGCCTCGGGGTCGGCGTTGATGTCGGCGATGACCGCATCGGCGTCGTCGAGGATGGCGCCCAGCTCGTCCTCGTCGCCCTCGGGAAACCCGATGTCGCGGATCTGAGCGATCTGGTCGCTGATGTTCGGAAGCACCTCGTTGACGATGAGGTCGACGGCTTCGTCCTCGGTGGTGGGCTCGGTGAAGCCTTCGGCCCTCTCGTCACCGGCGACGCAGATGGCATTGGCCGACACGATGAAGTCGGCCTTGGTGATCTCACTGTTCGTGTTGGAGCCCTCGTCGTCGTCGCCACCGCACGCGGTGGCGGTGAAGGCGAGAGCGGTGAACGTGAGGACGGCGAGGGTGCGGCGCACGGGGGCTCCTAGAGCTGGGGACGAGGCCTTCGAACCTAGCGTCCGCGTCGCCAGACCACGATGGCTTGGCCGAGGGGCGGATCGGCGAGCACCGGCAACTTGTTCATCGGCTGCTCGGGACGCCGGGCGCTGGAGGCCTGTCGCAGCGCCTCGCGCATGATCTCCAGCTCGGCAAGCAGCTCCTCGTTGCGAGCCGCGAGCGCCGCGGCGCGATGCTCGAGGTCGAGGATCCGGCGCACGCCCTCGATGCCGATCCCGGAGGCGGTGAGGTCAGAGATCTCGCGCAGCAGCTCGATGTCGCGCAGTGAGTAGCGGCGTCCACCGCCGCCCGTCCGACCCGGCGTGATCAGACCCATCCGCTCGTAGGTGCGCAGCGTCTGCGGGTGCAGCCCGGTGAGCTGTGCGGCGACGCTGATGACGTAGACGGCCGCGTCGGGGGTGGGCGTTGGACGGAACGGGGAGTCCATCGACTCAGGCCTCCTCGAAGAGTCCGGCGCGCAGCGGCTTGCTC
>JBAUWM010000197.1:0-37996 GCA_049583775.1 Nocardioides sp. | reverse complement strand
CACCTGATCGGCAACGGCACCGGCGAGTGGCGGGTACCCGTCGGCGGCATGGGTGCAGTGACCGACGCCTTGGCGCGAGCGGCCGTCGGGGCCGGCGCCGAGATCGTGACCGGCGCCGGAGTCAGTGCCATCAGAGCTGACGATCAGGGCAGTGAGGTCACCTGGCAGGACGCCGACGGCTCGCACACCGTCTCGGCGGGCACGACGCTCGCCAACGTCGCCCCCTGGGTGCTTCGGATCCTGCTCGGCGAACCCGAGGACCCCACCACCAAGCCGGAGGGCTCACAGCTCAAGATCAACGTGCTGCTCGACCGGCTGCCGCGGCTGCGCTCGGGCGTCGACCCCGCGCTGGCTTTCTCCGGGACGCTGCACCTCGGCGAGGACTACACCCAGCTCGAGGCCGCCTACGCCGACGCCGCGGCTGGACGGGTGCCGACCACGATGCCCGGCGAGGTCTACTGCCACTCGCTCACCGACCCGACCATCCTCGGAGATGTTCCACCCGGTACTCACACCCTGACCTACTTCGGGCTGCACACCCCGGCGTCCCTCTTCGACAAGGAGCCGGACGCCACCAAGGCCCTCGCCGTCGAAAGGGCCCTGGCCTCGCTCGACCAGCACCTCGTGGAGCCGATCTCAGCGTGCGTGGCTCGCGACGCGTCTGGCCAGCCCTGCATCGAGGCGAAGATTCCCCAAGACATCGAGCGCGACCTCGCCATGCCCGGCGGCCACATCTTCCACGGCGACCTCGACTGGCCGTGGGCCCCGAGCCGAGCGCTGCTCGAGACCCCTGCCCAGCAGTGGGGGGTGCAGACCCATCTCGACACCGTTCTGCTGTGTGGCTCGGGCGCCCGCCGCGGCGGCGCCGTCTCGGGCATCGCCGGCCACAACGCGGCGCAGGCGGTGCTCGCGCGACGTTGACCCGTCACCTCAGCGGTGGTCACTCGTTGACTCGGTACCTGTCCGAGAAGCGGACCCGACGCACGAGGAGGAGCCATGGTCACCGCCGTAGCAACCCCTCCGGTGCGTCGCGAGACACGTCTCGTCCCGGTCAGCGGAGTCTGGGTCGGCACGACCTGGATCGATGACACGGTCCTTGAGCACTGCCGTCGGTCAGCCGAGGGCGGCTTCGCCTTCCGGGTTCGCTCCTCCGAGATCGCCATGGCCCTCGTCGCGGCGGGCTTCGCCGTGCGCGACACGACTCACCCCACGGCTCTCCAGGGAATCCTCAACGCACACGACATCCGAGTCGCCGAAGCACCTTCCGCGGCCACGGCCCCTCTGGGTCGATGCAGCAGCAGCCACCACCTCGACCCGGTCGAGGCCACCGTCCGCGGTCACCGCACGCGCAGCGCGGACGCCGCCGACGGCACCGAACCAGCCGCCCTGTGCGCCCGATGCGCCGACCTGTTGGGCGACGCCGGCTTCTTCGTTGCCGCCTGAGCATCTCGATTTCATCCGCCGGTGCCCCGCTGGTATGTTTTCTCCTCGCGTCACCACACGCGGCATTAGCTCAATTGGCAGAGCAGCTGACTCTTAATCAGCGGGTTCGGGGTTCGAGTCCCTGATGCCGTACAACTCCAGCCTCCGACCTGTTCATCAGGTCGGAGGCTGTTCTGCGTGGCTGACTAGTTGGCGCCGTCTCCCCCGCGTGACACCGGCATCGGCCTGGCCACTTCGGGCATCGCCACTGCGATGCTGTAGTACAACGACTGACCGCCGAGAGCGCCGTAGGGCGCCTGGGCCGAGCCAGCTCGGATGAAGTAGTCGACGCCGTCGGGGGTGACGGCCGACCCCGGGATGGAGGCGATCCACGTGCCTCGCACCGAGCCAGGCTTCATGTCCACCGAGTAGAAGCCACCCCGGTCGTGACGCCGGAAGTGCAGCGTGGGAGTTCCGGTTCCACGACCCAGAACGACCGCTGTGATGGTGGCTTTGCGACCGGAGACCGAGTCACGAACCGGGTTGACGTAGATGAGAGGCGTCGCTTGCTGCAACGGCTTTCCGCTACGAACACCGAAGCGTGTCATCACTCGCTGCAGCAGTTGCGTGGTGACCGCGGCACTCTCGTTGTCGCCAATGTTCCAGCCGAGCACCGCGGTCTTGAAGCGGCGGTGCTTGGCGTCGCCGTCAACAGCCACCCCGATGAGTGCCGGGTCTCTGGCCTCAGTGACGGCACCCAACATGCCCGCGGAGGGCCTGGCGATCGCCGTGGCCTTGCCGAAGGGACGAACGACCGAGCCGCCCGCTCCGGGTCCAGCACCGGCCAGGCCCGCCAAACTCACGAACTGGCGAGCGGGTGACGGCCGGGTCGCGATGCTCAGCCGCTTGAGCAGACCGGCCCCACGCACCTTCTCCGGCTTGCCCTGCGTGACGATGTAAGTCGCGTTGCCGGCGGGAGTGCGAACGCCGAAGTAGTGGGCGCCGAACGACACCACGCTCGCCGGCGATTGCGCCGACCCTGGGTTCGTCAGGGCATCCATCATCCGGTTGCCACTCAGGAGCATCCGTCCACCGCGGTCGAGATATTTCTGGATCGCCCGCCGGTCGGCGGTGTTCAGCACACCCTCGTACCGGTCGACCGAGGTCGACCAGACGACGGCGTCGTACTTCTTCAGCACTGAGTAGGGCGGGTGGGCGCCGTAGGTGGCATAGGGGATGCCCAGCGCGGCCAGCGAGCCTTGGATCGCGCGCTCGTGCGCAAGGGTCTGGTCGTCGTCGACCACCAGCACCCGGGCCTTGGCCGGGCCTGCCCACAGATGGGTGACCTGGGTCTGGTTGCGCTCGGAGCCCTCCTTGACCTTGTTGGCCGGGTCGACGGTGACCGACAGGGCCACGGGCCCCTCGACGCGAGGGCGGTAGCTGAACGAGACGTACTTGCGCTCGAATGCGCCGAGCTTCACCTTCGTGCTGGTGACGACGCGGCCGCGCTTTCCGGCCTCGCGGACGGTCACCCGCACCGTGCCGGGCGCCTTGCCGCCATTGGAGAAGACCGGGACCTGCAACACGTTCTTCTTGCCGGCATTCAACGAAGCGGCACCGCCCTCGCGGTCGCGGCGACCGGCCACGAACCCGGGCGAGACGTCTGCGGACGCGCCGAGGTCGAGCACGTCGAGGGTGATGTCGCTCGAGCGGGCGCCGGCCTCCTGGCTCTGGTCGAGGCCGTTGCCGTACCCGCGGACGTTGGTGAAGGCCCAGCCGGTCGGCCGCTTCGACCAGTTCGACCAGGTGTCAGCCGAGCCGAACGTCGTGAAGCTGCCTTCGGCGCCTCCGTTGAAGATGACCCGACCCGACCACGAGCCGCACAGCAGGAAGTCCGCGACGGTGACGGTCCACGTGCCGGGGATCGGCTTCTTGACGTTGATGGTCTCCGCATCGAGCGGACCGCCGGAGTCGAGCTCGGCTGACTTCTTGCCACGCGGATCGGTCAGCTGCAGCTTGCAGTCGCCGACGAGGTCGCTGTTGATGGTCACGTCCATCGACCCGTTGACGGCCGTCTTGCTCACGGTGAACGTGGCCGTTCCCGCCGAGAGCGGGGTCGTCGTACCGCTGATCTCCACCGGCTTCTGCGGCTTGCTCTTTGCCGGCGCCTTGGTGTGCGGCGGCAGGAAGTGGGTGCCGGAGGTGATGCCGGTGGCAGCTGCGGTCAGCAGGTCCGCCGGGTTGCCGCGCGCCAGGTTGAGCTGGATCTCCTGGGTGTTGTCGTTCTGGTCGAACTCCTCCAGATCCATCTGGTAGCGGTTGGCGTCGCTCTGGGCGTTGTTGTCGTGCCCGAAGTAGGTGGACGACTGGCGCCAGTAGTCGAAGTGCCACACGGCCAGGCCCGAGGAGTGCATCTGACGGTCGAACATCGAGCCGCGCGGGTTGCGCGGGTCGAGCGAGACCGAGCGGGCGTTGCGACTGACGTTCTCGAGGTAGAAGCCCTCGACGACATACATCTTCGTCGCCTTGTCGTAGGCCAGGCCGTAGACGTCGTCGGCATCCCAGACGTGGCCCAGCTTGTCCTTCTGGCCGACCTTGATCTCGTAGGTCGGCACCAGGAGCAGGTTGCGGTCGGGCTGACCGAAGCGATAGCCCTTCTTCGGCAGGGCGGTTCGCGGCTTGAGCGTGTAGTTGCGCAGGCTCTTGCGCACGATCGTCGGGGTGACGTACTTCTGGAACACCCGCGTCGCGGGGTTGTTCATGGCCGGGTTGCTGCCCGACGGGTTCCCCATGTAGGAGCCCCCCGCCATGATGTCCCAGTCGCCGAGGCCGACCGAGTCGCCCGTGACGTCGTAGTAGTCGGGCTCACCGATCGCGTGGGCCATCTCGTGGGTGGCCACGCCGATGGTCAGCGGGTCGACGTCCGACTCGTACTCCGGAATGGTGACGACCCGGTTGACGAACACGCCAGGCGTCGACGTCGGGATACCGACCTTCAGCGTCTCGGCGTCGATCCCGAGCAGACCCGTCCCGATGTTCGCGAGGTCGGAGGCCGTGATGGCGTGCGAGTGGGTGTTGCACGGGTCGCTGGTGACCTCATGGCCGCCGCCGGAGTGAATGATCATGGTGAAGTCGACAACGCCGTCACCGTCGTTGTCGTACTTGCCCCACGGCACGGTCACCGCCTGAGGCACGGCCTCGATCGCCATGCCGAGAGCGCCGACGCCGCCCACGCCGAGCAGCCCGCCAGCCGGGTCGTTGATCTTGAACGAGCCGTCCTCGGGTGACCCGTAGTAGCACGGGTCCGGAATCGAGAGCGCCGAGGTGAAGGTGCCGTACACGTCGACGCGCACGAGGAACTGGCCGAACGATGACTCGTAGTAGAACTGGGTCATGCTGCCGTAGGGGTTGCCGCCGAAGCCGTCGAGCAGTTTGGTGAAGTACTCCACCGTGTCTGTCGGGCCATGGAACTGAGGCATGGTCTCGCCCTTGGCCTCGTCGTACCAGGTGGCAAGCATGAGGGCCGGCACGTAGAACACGCGCGGCGATGCTGCCGCCTTCTGGGCCTGAGGAGCAAGACGCTCGGCCATCGCTTCAAGCTGGGTGGCCATGGCTGAACGCATGACCTGTTCCCCCGCCGACAACGTGGTCGAGCGTCGACCGATCTGGGGCACCAGCCCAACAGGCGCTGGAGCCGCCGAGACTGGCACACCGAGACGGACCCCGCCGTCACTCGTGAGAGCCGTGACGTAACGCCATACGCCGGCGTCGTCGCGCTCGACGGTGAAACCGTCGGCGGTCTCGAAGAGCCCGCCGACGGCGATGTCGGTCATCGTGGCGCGGAAGCGATGCCCACCTGGCTGGCGGAGCACCTGGGTGACCGCATTGAGGATCGGGCCAAGGTCGACCGCCGCCGTTGAGGGCGTTGTCGCGGGTGCGGCCGATCCGGTTGCCGTACCGATTGCGGACGTGGCTCCGCTGATGAGGGCAACAGCCAGGGCGACGGTGGCGGCGCGGCGCAGCCGCGGCGCGTGGGGGTGGGGGCGCATGAGTCTCTCCGGGAGCAGAAGGGGAATCGCCCCACTAACGAAGCAGTCGGGAGATCGTCATGCATTGAACCCCCTTACGCGAGTACTTCGAGCGGATGTGATCTCGTCGAGACGAAGCGGTCCAGACCAGCGCCCCCGGCTACCCTGCGACCGTGACCTCCTCAGCGGCCTCGTCAGCCGGCGGAGCCCACGCCGCGACGTACCTGCCTCTCGAGACTGGCGCCGGCGCGTCGTTCGAGTGCCAGGTGACCTGCTCGTGCGGAGACTTCGAGCGGACCTCGAGCAGCGGTAAGGGCGCCGCCCAGGCTCGCGCGAACGCGCGGGCCGCGTTCAACCGGCATCTGCACAAGGTGGAGGATCCGGCCCCTGCTCCCGTGCAGGATCCCGGCCCCGCGCCCTCGCAGGAGCCGGAGCCCTCGCAGGAGCCGGAGCCGGAAGCGGAGCCGGAAGCGGAGCCGGAAGCGGAGCTGGCCTCGCTCTCCCCCGCACCATCGACCACGAATCGTGCGCGGCGCGTCCTCGCGACCGTGGTACTTGCCGCCGTGGTGGCGATCCTGTCGGTGCTGGTGGTGAGCACGGTTCAGGATCGCTCGACAGCGCCGGACTCCGCAGCCCCCCTCGGTGGAGCGTCACCGTCAGGGCCCCCGATCGGAAGCTTGCCCCCGTTGCCCATCCAGCGGGTCAAGGGCCCGCCGAAAGCTGCGTTCGTCGACCTACTCCGCCGCGCTGACCCGGTCTTCGACACCTTCGGCGGCAACGAGCTCGAGCAAGGCGGTCGCGTCATCTGCCGCGACTACGGCCGCGGAAACGGCGTCGTCGAGATCTCCTCGACGATCCTGGCGAGCAGCACACTCGACTCGGTGCAGGCGATCACCATGATCGCGGCCGCGGGCCGCACGCTGTGTCCGTCCTATGCAGACGGCATCGGGTCGGAAGTCTCCGGCCTCGGATGAGCCTGCAGCGGGAACGGCCTCGAGCAGACGCACGGGCACATTCAGGTGAGCCACTTGACGCCCCTATGATGGTTGCGCTGCTCAACTATTAACGATCACTCTCGTCGCCAGGAGTCCGATGTCACCGTCGCGTCGTTCGCGTGAGGTGACGACGTTCGCAGTTCTGACGGTCGCGGTCTGCTCGTTCGCCTTGCTCCAGTCGTTGGTCGTGCCGGTGCTAGCGCGTGTGCAGGAAGAGTTCGACTCAAGCCAGACGACCGTGACGTGGGTGCTCACCGCCTACCTTCTCTCGGCATCGATCGCCACCCCGATCCTCGGCCGAGTCGGGGACGCCGTGGGCAAGCGGCGGATGCTCGTGGCCACGCTGTTGATGCTCGCCGTGGGGTCGGCCATGGCAGCGCTGGCGCCGTCGATCGGCTGGCTGATCGCGGCGCGCGTGGTGCAAGGCTTGGGTGGCGGCGTGCTGCCCCTGTCGTTCGGGATCGTCCGCGACGAGTTCGCCGACCGGATGACGGGAGCTCTCAGCGTCTTGGCCTCGCTGACCGCTGTGGGTTTCGGGGCAGGCATCGTGCTGGCCGGGCCCATCGTCGACAACCTCGGCTTCGCCTGGCTGTTCTGGTTGCCGATGATGGCGACCCTCGTCGCCGCCGCCGCGGCTCAGCTCTTCGTCCCCGAGTCGCCGGTGCGCACTCCCGGTCGACTTCCGGTCGTTCCCGCTCTCTTGCTGGGCACGTCACTGGTGTCGCTGTTGCTGGCGGTGAGCCAGGGCAACCGCTGGGGTTGGGCGTCTCCCGCTGTTCTTGGCCTCACGGTCATGGCCGTGCTGGTGGGCGTGCTGTGGGTGCGGGCCGAGACGCGCGCACCAGTACCGATGATCGACATGACGATGATGCGCCTGCGCGGCGTCTGGACGACCAACGTGGTTGCCGGCTTCGTCGGCTTCGGCATGTTCGCAGCGTTCGGCTTCCTCCCCCAGTTCCTGCAGACCCCGGCCGAGGCGGGCTACGGCTTCGACGCCACCATCTCCGAGTCGGGTCACCTGTTGCTACCCAGCGCGGTAGCCAGCTTCCTGGTGGGCTTCACAACGGCGCGGCTGATGCGACGCTTCGGTGCTCGGCTAGTGATCATCACCGGCACGCTGGCCAGCGCCGGCGCATTCCTGATGATCGCGTTCTTCCACGAGCAGCAGTGGCAGCTCTACCTCGCCACCACGGTCCAGGGTCTGGGTTCAGGCCTGGTCTTCTCGAGCCTGGCGGGTGTCGTGATCGCGAGCGTGCCCGCTCACCAGAGCGGCGTCGCCAGCGGCATGAACGCCAACATCCGCACCATTGGCGGCTCGATCGGGTCGGCGGTCATGGCTGGGGTGGTCACCGCGCACTCCGGCGTGGGCGGCTACCCCGCCGAGCGGGGCTACACCGTCGGTTTCGTGCTGCTCGCGGTCGGCATGGTGATGGCTGCCCTGGTGGCGACCCGCATGCCCGACGTGCACCGCCAGGGCACGTCGTCCCGTCTGGCTGACGCCGACAACGCCGAGCTCGCGCTCATTCCGGGGTCTCCCGCGACCCCCTGACCGACTTCACGAACGGGGGGGCTCAGCCGGTGATCCGTTCCTTGGCGATCTGGTCGTCAGCGATCTGCCGGTCGGTCCAGGCGAAGTCGACCCACTTCTCCTGCGAGAAGAGCTTGGTCTGGTCGGACGAGAACGGCGAGCGCGGGTTCTCGTACTGGCCGTAGGTCAGGATCGTCCGAGCCGAGACCCGACCTCCCGAGAGGAACGCAATCGACTGGATGTGTGACGAGCCGAAGGTGATCGGGCGGAAGCGGTCGCTGTTGGCGATCGGGTTGCGCGAGGCCAAGGTATTGGCGTTTCCAGCTGAATCCCCAGTGCCGCCGCCGAGAGGCAGCGGCGGTGCACCACGGTCACCGGCCACCTGCAACGTGCCCCAGGGCCGGTCGAACGGGATCTTGCGGTTACGGATCGACGTGATCGCGCGCTCCATCGCGCGCACCACGAGCGGGTTCGCGGCATTGAGATCGCGCGGAGTGTTGAGTGGGTCGGAAGCCGAGAAGGGCGTGTTCCAGACTCCGTTGTCGGGCAGCTTGCGCAAGAAGAACTCAAAGATGTGGGTGCCCACCGACGTCGCATCCGAACGTCCGTCCCAGGCTTTGAGCACGCGGCACGCCTCGGTCTCGCCGGTCTCGTCGCACACCTCGTCGAGCGCGCCATCGGCCCTCATCACCTCAGCGGCACGCACCCGGTTCGCGTACTGGTGACCGGCCAGCGATCTCGGCGACTCCTTGCCTCCGTCGGCCAGCTGGTCGATGACGTACTGGCTCACCATGCGAGTGCGCATGGTCCGCTCGCAACGCTCGCAGCCGATGATGGTGGAGAAGCCCTCGAGCGGCGAGGCTGGGTTGGGCAGCCAATACGAGTCGTTGGCGTTCATCACCCAGTCACGACGCACAACGTCAGGCAGGTTCTCGGGGCCGAACATCCCGGGCCGCTGGGCCGAGCTGTCGCTGCCCCAGGCGCACGTGGAGTTGGCCAACGCACCGTTCAGTCCGGGCAGATTGGCTACCTGGTCAAGCACAGCGCCGACCGGCGTCAAGCAACGCGCCTTCATCTCGTTGGTCACGTGGGGCACCACCGAGTGATCGGCGTAGAGCACGTCGCCCTTGCGGTCGGCCGCGGTCGTGTTCACCCACGGCATCCCGCCAGCGGCGTCCTGACGTCGCAGCAGGTCACGCACCGAGGTGGCCTTGCCCATCTCGAGGAAGGTGTCGATCGTGCGTAGATGCTCGGCATTCGCGTCGCGCAGGGCCCACACACTCGCCGGGGTCCACCCCATGAGCTGGCCGGGAGAGTCAGACACATAGCCCTGGGCCGTGCGGTAGAGGTCTTCGGTGATCGTGCCGATCTTGCCGTTCGCCCGCTTGACCTTGACCTTCACGATGCGCCGCTCGAGCTGCTGGGGCCCAGACTCGGTCAGGTAGGTGGTCGGGCTGCCGAGCAACGGGTACTCGTACGGGGTGAACCGGTAGGCCGTGGAGACCGTGTGGCTCCAGGTGACGTCGCGATTGAAACCGATCAGCACTACCGGCGAACCCACCAATGCCGAACCAGCCACGTCGTAGCGACCGGGGATCGTCAGGTGCTGCTGCGTGAAGTGGTAGCGCCCACGCCATGGAAAGTGCGGGTTTCCCAGCAGCATTCCTTTGCCGGTCGTGGTGGAGTCGCCACCGATGGCGGTCGCGTTGGAGCCGAAGTCGCCCTGAGGTCGCAGCGACGCGCGCAGCCTCTCGGCACGAGCAGCGGACAGTTGGCCAGGGATCGGAAGTTCGACAGGCAGGCCCGGATCATCCAGCGACGGCGGGTCGGCGTTCACGATCTCCTTGACGAAGACGCCGGTCGATGCCAGCAGGTTGGCGAGGTAGACGCCGTACCAAAGATCAATCGGCTTCACGTTCGGCCGGAGATAGGCGGCCCCCTGGCACGCCGGGTCGGTGACCTTATGGGTACGCAGCCACTTGTTCACCCCGGCCACGTACCCATTCACCATGGCGCGCGCATCGCGGCTGGGGCCTGCGTCGGAGGCAAGCAGCTTCTCGACGACCCGGCGGTTGTGCAGGTCACCGACCAACGTGTCGATCTGCAGGTTGGTGCCGTTCATCGACACCTGGTCGTCGTAGATCTCCGCTGGGCCGAACCAGCGCGACCGGGTGCCGCGTCCGGTGACGAGGGTGTCGGCGAGGGTGCAGATCGTCGAGTCCGCAGCGACGTAGCCACCGCCGAAGCCGAGCGACCCGAAGTTCTTGGCGGTGATGTGCGGAATGCCGTGCTTGGTCCACGTGATCGTCGCGTCGTAGCGAGACTTGGCTCTGACGGTGCTGACAGCGGCGTCCACCGGTCCGGCAGCAGAGGTGGCCGACGACACCACCGCGACGACGGGCACGACGCCCACGATCATCAGGAGGGCAGTCGGCAGGGAGAGCAAGGGGGAGCGCACGGGACTTCAACGCTCGAACGTGACGAGCGTTACGCCAGATTAAGCACCGGTCTCAGGCGTGGGCGACGGTCACAGGTAGAGGCCAGCGGTCTCGTCGCCGAGCCGGTCTGCGGCCACGGCGTGCACGTCGCGCTCACGCATGACGACGTAGACCTCGCCGCTGACCTCGACCTCGGACTTGTCGTCGGGGTCGAACAGGACACGATCACCGACCTCGACCGAGCGAGCATGCGGGCCGACCGCGGCGACCCGCGCCCACGAGAGCCGCCGGGCCCCCATCGCTGCGGTGGCCGGAATGACGATGCCGCCCGTGGAGCGGCGCTCGCCGGCTTCAGAGTCGACCTCGACGAGAAGCCGGTCGTGCAGCATCTTGATCGGATGCTTGTCTGCCATGGTCAGCGAGCTACGCGGCGCACGATGACGAGCAGCGCGACCGTGCCGACCACACCGCCAACGACCTTGAGAATGTTGTCGGTGCGTGGCCCCCCTGAAGACGCGTCGACGAAGAACCCCTTGATCGAGGCAACCTCGCGACTGACGATCGTCTTGGGATGCGAGCGGTAGAGCAACTGGTCGATCGTGGTCGCCAGGCGCACCCGGGTCTCCTCGATCTCGCGCTCGAGGTCAGAGAGTTCGTTGCTCACCCGGGCAGGTTACCAATCGGCAGGTCGTCGATCCTCCGGGGATCGAAGCCGAACGGCAGCTCGAGCCGATGCGCCCGCATCAAGCGGTCGTTGGTGAGCACGTCGAGCGTCGTCCCGTCGGCCACGACGTGCCCGTCGCTGAGCACGACGGCGCGAGGACACAGTTCGAGGGCGTAGGGCAGATCGTGGGTGACCATCAGCACCGTCACGTCGAGGCTGCGGAGGATGTCGGCAAGCTCGCGCCGCGACGTCGGGTCGAGGTTCGACGACGGCTCGTCGAGCACCAGGATCTCCGGCTCCATGACCAGCACGGTGGCCACAGCCACCCGGCGTCGCTGCCCAAAGGAGAGGTGGTGTGGTGGTCGGTCGGCGAACTCGGCCATCCCCACCTGGTCGAGCGCGGCCATGACTCGGCGATCGAGCTCGGGGCCCTTGAGCCCCAGGTTGGCCGGACCAAAGCCGACGTCGGCCCGCACCGTGCCCATGAACAGCTGATCGTCGGGATCTTGGAAGACGATGCCGACCCGGCGCCTGATCTCGGCCAGGTTCTGCTTGGCCACCGACATCCCACTCACAGAGACCGACCCGGCTCCGGCGGTCAGGATGCCGTTGAGATGCAGCACCAAGGTCGTTTTGCCGGCGCCGTTCGGCCCCAGCAAGGCGACCCGCTCGCCCTCGTGCACGTGCAGGTTGACCCCGGCCAGGGCCTGGTGGCCGTCGGGGTAGGCGTAGGCGAGGCCGCTGACCTCGAGCACGGGAGTCATCGGGGCATCTCGCCGGTGTAGCCGCGCGACAACATGGCCAAGTGCACGCGCTCGCCACGCTCGAACGAACGGATGAACAGGGCACCCAACGTCTTGGCCAGCACCGGCCACTGCCGCAGCCCGCGACCGCTGAACCCGCGCGATTCCCGGGCGATCCGCATCCGACGCAACTCGTCGGTGACCACCTCGAGGTACCGAATCATGAAACCCATGATCTGCACGAGGAGCGCCGGCATCCGCAGTCTCTGCAGCCCCATCAGCAGCGCCTGAGGCTCGGTGGTGGCCGCCAGCGTCAAACTGGCCATCACGCCCAACGTGGCCTTGGCCAGGAGCCCCCAAGCACCCAGCAACCCCGACTCACTCAGGCTCACCCCGAGCACCTCGGTGCGCGGCCCTTGAGCCACGAACGGGAGCAGCAGCGCGAAGACCACGACAGGCACCTCGACCACCATCCGCTTGAGGATGTAGGTCGGCGGCACCTTTGACACCAGGATCAGGCCGAACAGCACCAGCAGGTAGCCCCCGAACACGGGGTACCACTCCCGGGGTGTCGCGACGACGGTCAGCGTGAAGCCGAGCAGCGCGAGGATCTTCAGGTGGGCCGGGGCCCGGTGCAGAGGAGAGTGGGCGTGGAAGTGCAGCTGGTGTCCGTGGGGTCCGCCCACGACTAGGCCGAGCGCTCGTCGACCGGGCGGCGCTTCACGACGTAGGCGAGACCGGTGCCGAGCAGCAGCACGACAGCGACTCCGACGATGCCGGCAACGCCACCACTCAGGCGTTCGTCGTCGATGAAGCTGCTGTCATAGCCGGCGAACGGTCCGTCAGCCGCGTCGTGCTCGGTCTCGGAGCTCGCGAAGCCCTTGTCTTCTGAGACCTTCGTCAGGCCGTCGGGCGAGCTAGCTGCGTAGAAGCTGACGACGCCCGCCAGGATGATCGCGACCAGCAGAACGCCGGCGGCGACGACCTTGATACTCGGCTGCCTGGTCTGGCTCTGGTTGGGCTGGGTCTGGTTGTCGGTCACGCGACTGCTCCTGTCGTGCGGATCTCCAGTGGACGCCGCGCCAGGACGCCTCGGGCGCCGTGCACGAGGTCGGGACGCACCGCGATCAGGCTGCCGACCGCCAGGAAGGTGATCAGTCCTTCACCGATGCCGATCAGGAGGTGGACCCCGACCATCGCGCCGGCCAGAGTGCTGAGCGAGAGGTCAACCTGCCCGCCGACGGCGTACAGACCCACGAATGCCAGCGAGGCGACCGGCACCGACGCGAACGCGCCGATCCCGGCGGCGATGGGCACCATCGAGACCTTTTTCGGGAGCACCATCTGCAGGCCGCGGAAGACCGACCAGCCCACGGCACAGGTGATCACGCCCATCAAGATGATGTTGGTGCCGAGCGCGGTGACTCCCCCGTCCGCGAAGAGCAGGCACTGCACCAGAAACACGACGCTCGTGCAGAGCACGCCAGTCCACGGGCCTACCAAGATCGCGGCGATCGCGCCGCCCATCAGGTGGCCGGACGTGCCGGAAGCCACCGGGAAGTTGAGCATCTGCGTAGCGAAGATGAAGGCGGCTACGAGCCCGGCCAGTGGTGCCGTGCGGTCATCGAGTTCGCCTCGCGCTTTGCGCAGGGAGACAGCGACGACGGCGGCGGCCGCGACGCCGGTCGCGACCGACGTAGGTGCGTCCAGAAAGCCATCAGGCACGTGCATGGGGGACTCCGGCCATGAGTAGGTTGTGGGCGAGCCACAGGCAGGCAAATCGCTGTGGCTCACACTACGTTGCTGCGAAGAGTTCGCAACAACCGCCCTTTCGGATTGGAGCGAGTTCGATGACCGCCTCCCGCCTGGCGCCCGGAGACTCCGCGCCCGACTTCACGCTGACCGCCGACACCGGTGCCGAGGTCTCGCTGTCGGCTCACGTGGCAGCCCAGGAGGGCGGTAAGACGGTCGTCTACTTCTACCCGGCCGCGCTCACTCCCGGGTGCACGAAGCAGGCCTGCGACTTCAGCGAGTCCCTCGGCTCGCTCGAGGCGGCCGGCTACCGCGTGCTGGGCATCTCGCCCGACAAGCCCGAGAAGCTCGCGAAGTTCCGCGAGAAGGAGGGACTGACGATCACGTTGCTCTCCGACCCCGACAAATCGGCGATGCAGGCCTACGGCGCCTTCGGGGAGAAGAAGCTTTACGGCAAAGTCGTGCAGGGCGTCATCCGCTCCACGTTCGTGATCGATGCCGACGGCACGGTCGAGCTTGCCCAGTACAACGTGAAGGCCACCGGGCACGTCGCCAAGTTGCGCCGCGACCTGGGTCTTGACTGAAAATTCCCCCAGCTAGTTGTCGGCGCTCGGGCCTACCGTGAGGCAATGCCGACGTACCGCAAGTACACCGAGGAGATCCTGCGGGCCGCGGTCGCTGAGTCAACGTCAGTTGCCGGCGTCCTTCGTCACTTGGGTCTGAATCAGGCGGGTGGCACCCATGCCCACATCAGCCGAACGATCAAGAAGTACGGCATCAACACTGAGCACTTCGTGAGATATCAAGGCGGCGGGCAACGGCGCCGTCTGCGCGCCGATGACATTCTGGTCGTGGTTCCCCGGGGTTCGAAGCGCACCAAACCTCCGATCCTGCGTCGGGCCCTTTCCGAGATTGGTCGCGCCTACCAGTGCGTCGGGTGCCTCAATATCGGTCGCTGGCAGGGTCAGCCGCTCCGACTCGAGATCGACCACATCGACGGGGACTTCCACAACAACGTTGCCGCGAATCTTCGGTTCCTATGCCCCAACTGCCACAGCCAGACGGACAACTTCAGTGGAAGAAGCAGGGGCAAGTACGCGCACGTACTTCCCCTCCCGACACGTGAGACGAGCCTCCAGCACCCATAGGATGCGGACCGAGCCGGAGTGGTGGAACTGGCAGACACGCGGCACTTAGGATGCCGTGCTCTAGGGCGTGGGGGTTCGAATCCCCCCTTCGGCACCCGTGTGATGTCCTGAGCCAGGACACCCCCTTCGGCACCCGCGATCAAGGCATCAGCGCCGGGCGTGCTCACGCACCAGCGTCAACAAGCGCAGTTCGGGTCGGGTGGCCTGCGGCTCGCGACTCGTGATCCAGAAATCCGAGTAGGCGTGGCGGATGACGTCGATGGCGCGGTGGCGGTCACGGGTCGCTAGAACCGCGAGCCGGAAGGCTCGGTCGATCGTGTTGTCGAAGAACGCTGCGAAGGTGCCGGCGTCTTGCCATGGTGGCTGGGCGATTTTCACGCTGAGTCCAGGTGTGGGGGTCCGAGAAGGTGCGAAGCCGCGGGGGCGTGGCTCCATTGGATCTCAGACAAGCAGATCCACCAGGCGCGGCGCTAGATCCCGAAGTGCGCGGCCCCTGTGGGAGATCGCATCCTTTGAGGCTGGGTCGAGCTCAGCGGTCGTCTTCCCGGGCAGGTCGTCGGCCTCGAACAGCACGTCGTAGCCAAAGCCACCGGTACCGCGAACCTCGCGCAGGACCGTGCCGGACATCCGCCCTTCGACCACGAGCTCACGACCGTCGGGGAGACACACGGCCACGGCACAGCGAAAGTGAGCGCCGCGGCGCTCGTCGGGCACGTCCGCCAACTGAGCCAACAGGAGTTCGTTGTTCCGCTGGTCACTCTTGGGCGGTCCCGACCACCGAGCCGACAGCACGCCCGGCATCCCGTTCAGCGCATCGACGCACAGGCCGCTGTCGTCGGCGATCGTGACCAACCCCGTGGCTCGCAACCCGGCACGCGCCTTGATCAAGGCATTGCCCTCGAACGTCGGGGCATCCTCCACCGGCTCGGCGTAGGCCGCTACGTCGTCGAGACCGACGACGGTTACATCCGGCAGGTGCTCCACCAAGATGCGCTCCATCTCGGCGAGCTTCTTGGCGTTGCGCGAGGCCAGGTGCACCTGGCGCGGCGGAGGGGTCACGCGCCGAGCGCCTCCAACTGGAGGCGGGTCAGGTCGGCGCACCCCTTCTCGGCCAGGGAGAGCAGGGCGTCGAGCTCGGCACGATCGAACGCCGCACCCTCGGCGGTGCCTTGCACCTCGACGAACGAGCCGGCGCCGGTCATCACCACGTTCATGTCGGTCTCGGCCCGCACGTCCTCGACGTACGGCAGGTCGAGCCGCGGCACGCCGTCGATGATGCCGACGCTGATCGCGGCCACCGATCCGGTGAGGGTCTGGCTGACCCCCAGGCTGGCGCAGGCATCGGCCAGGGCCACATAGGCGCCGGTGATCGCCGCCGTGCGGGTGCCCCCGTCGGCCTGGAGCACGTCGCAGTCGAGCTGGATCGTGTTCTCCCCCATCGCCTTGTAGTCGATGACCGCTCGCAGCGAGCGGCCGACCAGCCTGCTGATCTCGTGGGTACGCCCACCGATCCGGCCCTTGACCGACTCGCGGTCAGACCGGGTGTGGGTCGAGCCCGGAAGCATCGCGTACTCGGCGGTGACCCAGCCCAGGCCAGAGCCCTTGCGCCACCGCGGCACACCCTCGGAAGCCGAGGCCACGCACAGCACCCGGGTGCGCCCGAATTCGACGAGCACCGACCCGGCGGCGTGGTCGAGCCAGTTGCGGGTGATCTTCACCGGGCGCAGCTCATCGTCGGCGCGGCCGTCCTCGCGGATAGTCATGCATCGAGGCTAACGGCCTGCCTCGGCGCTACTTCACCTCGGCCCGCAGGATGCGCATGATCCCGAGCGTGAGCGGCAACACCAGCCAGATCAGCCCCGAGACCAGCAGCTGGGCCCATTCCTCGCCGGTGTTCAACGTGAGATCGAACAGCGGCCCCTGGGCCTCGCTGAAGTTGAGATACGGCGACACCTTGCCGAAGGCGTCGACCAGGTCGCTCACGACGAACAGGACGCCCGGCAGCGCGAACCGATAGACGAAGTACAGGACGATCGTGGCCGGGGTGTTCAGCAGCAAAGTGGCGAGCGCGAACCCACCAAGCATCGCCAGCGTCTGGGTGATCAGATAGCCGGTGAGCTCACGCGCGGCGAGATCCCACGTGGTCTGGTCGGGACTCGCGATCTCGCAGACCAGCGTGCAGAGCACGCCGACCACGATCGCGATCACGACCGTGGCGAGCGTCAGCGCGACTCCCACGGTGAGCTTGGCCCAGATCACTCGGGTGCGCCGTGGCTCGAGGCTGAACGTCACCATGGCGGTGCGCTGCCCCCACTCGCTGGTGACGAGCATGATTCCCAAGATGGGCAGCAGCAGTGACGTGACCAGCAAGCTCAGGTAGGCGAAGTCTCCGAGCGCCACGGCGCTCGACTGGATCACGGTGACGAGCAGCACGAACCCGTCGATGATCACGGTGAGGATGACGATCGAGGCAACCAGCCAGAAGCTGGCCACGGTGTCGACGGCCTTGCGCATCTCGACGGCGACGAGCCGGGCGAACGGCACCCGTGCGGTCTGGGAGATGTCAAAGGTGCTCATCGGGCGGCTCCTGCCTGGTAGCCGGGCGGGGGTGGCGGCGCGCTGGGTGAGGGTGGCGCTCCGAACGCCGCAGGCCCCCGCTGTGTAGCCGAGGTGAGCTCGAGGAAGAGGTCCTCGAGGCCGCCCTCCACCGACCGGAGGTCGGTGAGAACGATCTGGTGCTCGGCGGCTGCCCGCCCGACCTCGACGCTCTCGCACTGCACACTCAGCCCGTTCGCCGCGGCCGCCACAGCAAGTCCGCGCTCCTGCAAGACGCCGGCAAGGCGGGAGTCGTCGAGCGACGACACGGTCGTGGTGGCGGTCGTTCCGGTGCGGTTGGCGGCGAGGAGCGACTGCTTGTCTCCCTGGGCGACGATCCGGCCGTGCCCGATCAGGATCATCTCGTCGGCGATCAGCTCGACCTCGTTGAGCAGGTGGCTCGAGAGCAGCACTGTGCCGCCACGGTCGGCGTAGCCCTTGAGCAGGCCGCGCATCCAGCGGATGCCGGCCGGGTCGAGCCCGTTGGCGGGCTCATCGAGGATGAGCACCTGCGGGTCGCCGAGCAACGCGTGGGCGATGCCCAGTCGCTGCTTCATGCCGAGCGAGTAGTGCCGAAGCCTTCGTCCGGCCTCCTCCGAGCTGAGCGACACCAGGTGCAGCATGGCGTCTACTCGTGACTTCGGCAGCCCCATCGTGCGGGCCCCCAGCGTCAGGATCTCGCGTCCGGTTCGCCCTCCGTGCTGCGCGCTGGCGTCGAGGAGGACCCCGACATGTCGGCCTGGGTTGGGGATCTCGGCGTAGCGGTGCCCCCCGATCGTGACCTGGCCGGAGGTGGCGGGCGTCAGCCCGACCATCACACGCATCGTCGTCGTCTTGCCGGCCCCGTTAGGGCCGAGGAACCCGGTGACGCGGCCCGGCTGACACTCAAAGCTCACGTCATCGACGGCAGTGAAGCTTCCGTACCGGCGCGTGAGGTGCTCGACGGCGATCATGTCGACCACTCTGCCCTAACGCCTGAGCGGTCAGACCTCGTAGGTCGCGCCGCACTCGGCGAGGACGAGGGGTCCGTCGAACGCTCGTCGGGCCTCGTCGGCCATGTCGTCGCGGTCGAACCACGGCGGAATGTGCGTGAGGACCAGTCGGCCGACCTGGCCGCGCGTGGCAAGGACACCGGCGTCGCGCCCGGTGAGGTGCACGTGCGGCGGGTTGTCGTCCCCATCGCGGAAGGACGCCTCGCAGAGCAGTACCTGAACGCCGGCGGCAACTCGGTCGAGCGCCTCGCACGGTGCCGAGTCGCCGCTGTAGCCGATCGTGGCTCCGTGAGCGCTGACCCGCATGCCGTAGGCCTCGACGGGGTGGTCGACGAGGATCGGCTCGATCGCAAACGGCCCGAGCTCGAAGCTGCCGTCGAAGTCTCGGAAGTCGAACTCCTCGTGCATGCCCGGGTCTAGGGGGAGGTCGTAGGCCTGGGCCATCCGGTCGGCCGTCCCCGACGGGCCGTAGACCGGGATCCGCGGTTGCGGTCCCTTGGGGTGGTACTTACGCATCACCCAGTAGCCGCACATGTCCTGGCAGTGGTCGGGGTGGTGGTGGCTGATCAGCACGGCGTCGACCGTGAGGGGGTCGACGTAGCGGTGCAGCTGGCCCAAGGCGCCGTTGCCGATGTCGAGCAGGATCCGCCAGATTCGGCGTCCGGTGCCATCGTCGTGCTCGGCCTCGACGAGGTAGCTGCTGGCCGGCGAGTCCGGGCCGGGGTAGGAGCCCGCACAGCCCACGACCGTCAGCCGCATCGTGCCCTCGCCTCGTTCCTGCGTCATGCCATTCCCCCGGCGAACTGGCTGGCGGCAAGCATCTCGGGTCCGAGGAAGCGACGACCGATCGACTCGAACTCCACCGGCGATCCGGTCGTCACGAAGGTGTACTGCGGCTCGCCGCTCTCGCGCATGAGCCCGCTGTCGGCGAGCATCCGGTAGACGTCCTTGGCGCACTCCTCGGCACTGCTCACCAGGGTGACGTCCTCGCCCATCACGTACGAGATGACGCCGGTCAGCAGCGGGTAGTGGGTGCACCCCAGGACGACCGTGTCGACGCCGGCCTCGCCGAGCGGGTCGAGGTACTCGTGCGCCACGGCGAGAAGCTCATCGCCGCCGGTCACACCGGCCTCGACGAAGTCGACGAAGCGGGGGCACGCGCGGGTGGTGATCTGCAGGTGCGGCGCCGCGGCGAAGGCGTCGTCGTAGGCCATCGACTCGGCCGTGGCCGCGGTGCAGATGACGCCGATCCGACCGGTGCGGGTGGCCGCAACGGCACGCCGGGTGGCCGGGTAGATCACTTCGACGACGGGCACCTCGTAGCGCTCGCGCGCGTCTCGAAGCATCGCCGCGCTGGCGGAGTTGCAGGCGATCACCAGCGCCTTGACGCCCTGGTGCACCAGGTGGTCGAGGCACTCCAAGGCGTACTCGCGCACCTCACCGATCGGCTTGGGCCCGTAGGGCTGACGTGCGGTGTCGCCGACGTAGAGCACCGACTCGTGCGGCAACTGGTCGATCACCGACCGAGCGACAGTCAGGCCACCGAACCCAGAGTCGAAGATCCCGATCGGCGCAGCACGCTGCTCGGGGGTCACCATCGACGTCGACAGGGGCACAAGAGGTGAGCGTACGGCGTGGCGGCCCGGCGCGCAGGAAACGGGACCGACGTCACGTGGCGTGGCGTCGGGGGTCGTAGGGTCGCCGCATGCGAGAACGTCGCGCGCTCGGGGCGCTGCTGATCTGCTCGACGCTGCTCGTCGCTTGCGTCGACGGAGCCTCCGAGTCCGTCGTCGGAACCTCGAGCGCACGACTGTCCGTTGCAGCCGCACGATCGGTGGAGGATTCGAAGCCTCAGGTGCTCGCCATCTCCATCGACGCACTCAACCCCGCCGCCCTGCGCCAGCTCGGACGTGAGCGCGCACCACACCTGTGGCGCTTGATCGACGAAGGGGCCGCGACGCTCAACGCCCGTACCCAGGTGGAGATGACGGTGACGCTCCCCAACCACACGAGCATGGTGACGTCTCGTCGGATAGACCGCCGTCGAGGTGGACACGGCGTCACCTGGAACACCGATCGGCCGGGCACCAGCGTGCAGGTTGCGGCGCGGCACGGCGTCGCGTCGGTGTTCAGCGTGGTGCACGGAGCCGGGCGCTCGACGGCGCTGTTCGCGGCGAAGACCAAGTTCTCACTCTTTGCCCGCTCGTGGCCCAAGGGCATCGACCGGGTGGCGATCGTCGAGGCCGGCGACGGCGAGCTGGCCGCCGACGCACGCCGTGACCTGTTGACCGCCGACCGAGCCTTTACGTTCCTCCACCTCGGGGGCGCTGACCAGGCCGGCCACGCCCACGGCTTTCTCGGTCCGCAGTACCTCGCCGCGTTGCGCCGGATCGACGGCTTGATCGGCAAGATCCTGCACGCCGCCGATGCGAAGTCGGCTCTCGACGACCTGACGATCATCCTCACCGCCGACCATGGCGGCAGTCCCGGGCTGCGCGACCACGGGGTGCCGACCGACCCGGCCAACTACACGATTCCGTTTGCGGTCTGGGGCCCGGGCATCACCCCAGCCGACCTCTATGCCCTCAACCCGACGTACCGCGACCCCGGCGACCGACGTCCGACCCATGCCGTCAGGCGCCAGCCCGTGCGCAACGGCGTGCTCGCCAACCTCGCCACCGACCTGTTGGAGCTGCCCGTGGTGCCCGGAAGCGCTCAGAACGCCGACCACTCACTGGTGGTCAGCGCAGCTCCATAGCCGTCGGCCAGGGGTTTGCCCGACACCCATTGAGCCCCTTGGACTGCTGCATCATCACCGGCGCCAGCTGCCCACGACCGGGGCAGCCCACGTGCCCCCGCCCCAGCCAGTGACCGGTCTCGTGATTCACGACCAGGTGCCGATAGTCAGCTCGCGTCTGGCCTGCGCCACGCCAGACCCGCGTCGCTCGCAGCCAACGCGTCTGGTTGATGATGACGAAGCGTCCGACTCGGCAGCTGTACTCAGCACTGCACTGGCTCGAGAAGGTCGGAACCGTGCGAGCTTCGGCCAGCACGAGGGTGAACGATCCTCCGCGGCGGACTGGCACGAACCGCACTCCCCCGCCGCGCCATCCCCGGGCATCGTCGTAGGTAGCCTGCGCAACCCTGCGGAACTGGTCGAGGTCGGCGGTGATCCGGCCCCTGGTTTCGACCGAGTACGTGACGGTGCGACGCACCGGCACCGCGTGCCGCACCGGATCGCCTCCGTCGGACGTCGCTGTGGTCGGCTCGTAACCCCGCTCATAGGCAGTCACCTGCACACGGAGGCGACTGCCCACGTCTCCCGGCGCGATCGTGTAGCGCCGCTTCGTGGCCCCGGCAATCGGCTCACCTGCGCGCAACCACTGGTAGCGCACGGTTCGTGGTGCGGGGTCCCAGCGAGCGTCAACGACTTCGACGGTCTCGCCGTAGCGTTGGTCACCAGCGATCGTCGGCGCCGCAACCAGCTCGAGCTCGGGGCGCCCGGGTTCCGCTGCGCCCGCATCGCGCGGAGCAAGGGCGGCGACGAGCACGCCGAGAAGCAGGACCAGGCACGTGGGCCGAGACCTCACGCCCACAACTGCCCTTCGAGGCGATCTTCGGCCTCGTCGATGGTGCCTTCGTAGGCGCCCGTGGACAGGTACTTCCAGCCGCCGTCACACACGACGAACGCGATGTCGGCCGTCTCGCCGGCTTGTACGGCCTTGGCGGCCTGCCCCAGCGCGGCGTGCAGGATCGCCCCGGTCGAGATGCCCGCGAAGATGCCTTCGAGCTCGAGAAGCTCACGCACCCGGCGGACCGCGTCGCGCGGGCCGACCGAGAAGCGGGAGTCGATGAGGTCTGCGTCGTACAGCTCGGGCACGAAGCCCTCGTCGAGGTTGCGCAGCCCATAGACCAGCTCGCCGTAGCGAGGCTCGGCGGCCACGATCTTCACGTCAGGCTTGGCGCTGCGGAAGAAGCGGCTCACACCCATCAAGGTGCCGGTAGTGCCGAGGCCGCCGACGAAGTGCGTGACCGACGGCAGGTCCTCGAGGATCTCTGGGCCGGTGCCCTCCTCGTGCGCGAGCGCGTTGGCCGCATTGCCGTACTGGTAGAGCATCACCCAGTCGGGGTGTTCCGCGGCGACCTGCTTGGCCACACGCACGGCTTCGTTGGATCCTCCGGCAGCAGGCGAGGAGATGATCTCGGCGCCCCACATGCGCAGCAGTTGGCGCCGCTCCTCGGACGTGTTCTCAGGCATCACGCAGACGATCCGGTATCCCTTGAGCTTGGCCGCCATGGCCAGCGAGATGCCGGTGTTGCCCGACGTCGGCTCGAGAATCGTGCAACCCGGGCGCAGCGTGCCGTCCTTCTCGGCCTCCTCGATCATCTTCAGACCGGGGCGGTCCTTGATCGAGCCGGTGGGGTTGCGGTCTTCCAGCTTGGCCCACAGCCGGACGTCGGCGCTCGGCGACAACCTCGGCAGCCCGACCAGCGGAGTACCGCCGACCGAAGCCAGAAGGTTGTCGAAGCGCACCACGGTCGGATCAGCCTCCGGCGACGGCCGGAAGCACGACTACCTGGTCGCCGTCGCTGAGCTGGGCCTCGAGGCCGCCGATGAACCGGACGTCCTCGTCATTGACGTACACGTTCACGAAGCGGCGCAGCTCGACGCGGTCACCCTTGGGCTCCACGAGGCGGTCCTTGATGCCCGGGTGGTTGCTCTCCAGGTCGTCGATGAGCGCGCTCAGCGTGGCGCCCGCACCGTCGACGGCCTTCTCGCCGTCGGTGTAGGTGCGCAGGATGGTGGGGATCCGGACCTCGATGGCCATGTGGGTGGTGCTCCTAGCTGCTGGTGCTGGCTGAAAGTTGGGCGACGACGGTGACCTCTTCTTCGGTCACCGATCCGTCGATGATCCTGTAAGACCTGAACTCCACAGGGGCCTCGTTATTCCCTCCCGATGCAGCCCAGTCGCGGGTGCTGACCAGCACGTAGTGCGCTCCCGGCTCGCTGGCCAGACCGATGTCGGTGACGCTCGGGTAGGCCTCAGTGGCGGTGTGGGAGTGGTAGACGATGACCGGCTCCTCGTCCGCGTCCCACATCTGCTTGTAGAGCGCGAGCAGCTCGGTGGAGTCGAACTCGTAGAACGTCGGGCTGCCGGCAGCATTGACCATCTCGACCAACCGCTCAGGGCGGTCGCTCCCTTCAGGGCCGGCGACGATGCCACAGGCCTCGTCGGGATGGTCCCGCTTGGCGTGCGCGACGATGCCGTCGTAGGTCGCCTGGTCGATGGTCAGCACAGGTTCGAGAGTAGTGGCCGGGGGGTCGTCCGGCCGCACGCGCTCAGCAGTCGAATGTCGCAACGACGTGGACGCCGTCGCCGCCGGTCGGGTCGGCCAGGTCGGTGTCGGCCGTGGCTCCGCTCGCGTCCCGCTTGATGTCGTAGCCGGTGCTCTCGATCGTCGAGCCGTACAGCGAGCCACCGTCGGTGAACACGACGCCGGGCGCGGAACTCTTGCCCCGTGAGCTCATGGTCACGACATAGTCGCCGTCCTCGGCCTGGTAGGTGGCCGGAGGCGTGAACTTGGCCTTGCCCTTCGAGACCACACCTTCTCCGGTCCACGACACCTCGACCGCTCCGGTCACCTCGACCTCGACGTCGCACGCGTCACCCTTGATCTCGGGAAACTTGATGCCCGCGGTGGCCGAGTCGTCCGGCTTGTCCTCGCCCTTGCCTCCCTTGCCTGGCTTTTCGGTCGCGTCGGTCGCTTCGGTCGCGTCGCTGGCGCTGGGCGTGGTGGCCTTGGGGGTCTCGTCGGCGGAGGGTTCGTCATCGTTGCCGCAGCCCGCCAGCACGGCGAACCCAAGGACCAGAGCAAGGAAAAGACGTGTCGGACGCATGCCCGTCACGATGCCATGCCGCCCCGCGGCGGCCGGGAGCAGGTCAACGAGACAGTGCTTCGACCAGCGTTTCCTGCAGGTAACCGACCCAGTCGTAGATGTCGTGAGCCTGGGCCCGTGGGTCGTCGTCGGAGAGCGCGTGCCAGTAGCCCTCGTCGCCGTCCTCGACCCCGAGTCGGGTGGCCAGCGCGAGCCTGACATCGGTGAACGAACGCATCCATGTCTCAGCGGTTGGCTCGTCGAGCTCGACATCGATCATCAAGCCGTCCTCCTCGAGTTGGGGCGGCAGGCCCGCCTCCTCGAGTGCGTCGATGATCGAGTGGGCCGCGCTGGCCTTGCCGTCGCGCAAGGCTCCTTCGGTGAACCGACGGAACTCGGCGGCAGCCTCGTCGTCCTCGCGGTAGGCGTTCGGAAACAGGCGCGCCAGCACCGGGTCATCGGGCTCGGTGATGGGGCCTGAGAAGTCCATCATCGCCTCGAAGGGGTCCCGGTCCTCGCGCGGCACAGCAGCCTCGTTGCGCAGCAGCTCGACCAGTTGCGAGGCAAGTGAGCGCAGGAGGTCGGCCTCGAAGCCACTGAAGGTAGCGATCACCAGCCCGCTACGCCGATGCCGGGCAAAACCGGTCATCGGCGCTACTCGGACTTCTCGAGCGTGGCCCACAGGCCGTACCCATGCATCGCTTGCAAGTCGCGCTCCATCTGCTCGCGCGAGCCGGTGCTGACCGCGGAGCGACCGTCCTCGTGCACCTCCATCATCAGCTTCTCGGCCTTCTTCTTCTTGTAACCGAAGTGCTTCTGAAAGACGAAGGTCACGTAGGACATCAAGTTCACCGGGTCGTTCCAGACGACCGTCACCCACGGCGTCGAGAGGACAGTGAGTACGTCGTCCTCCGGCGTGGTGGCGAGTCCGGGGTCGACCTCGACCGGGCTAGCAGCGGACACACCTCCATGGTGGCACACTCGCGGCCATGGATCTCGACGTCTCCGTCCGCGACGGCGCTCTCTGGTTGACGATGAACGACCCAGCCACGTTCAACGCGATGAGCGGCGAGATGTGCCTCGGTATCGCCGAGCACCTGCGTGACGCGGCAGCGCGCGACGACGTCCGCGTAGCGGTGCTGACCGGCACCGGAGCCGCATTCTCGACCGGCGCCGACATCTCCGGGCACAACGCGATCGACCGGTTCGACGTGCGCGCGATGGACGCCGCCAACGCGCTCATCCGCTCGATCGTCGAGTGTCCCAAGCCCGTCGTCGCCGCAGTCAACGGCATCGCCGCCGGGGTGAGCTGCTCGGCTGCTTTGGCCTCCGACCTGATCGTGGCGAAGGAGTCGGCGGCGTTCCTGCTGGCCTTCGCCCGGATCGGCTTCATGCCTGATGGCGGAGCCTCGGCCACGGTTGCGGCGGCCATCGGTCGCCCTCGCGCGATGCGGATGGGCCTGCTCGCCGAGCCGCTGAGCGCCCAGGAAGCCTTTGACTACGGCCTGATCACGCATGTGGCGCCGGATGATGAGTTCGACGAGCTGGTCGCGAAGCTGGTGCGCCGGTTGAGCATGGGGGCACCCCTGGCCCAGACCGCCACCAAGCGGGCGATCAACGCGGCAGCCTTCAGCGAGCTGGAGGGGGCGCTCGAACGTGAGCGCACCGGCCAGGCCCTGCTGATGACCACTGCCGACGCCCGCGAGGGCATGAACGCCTTCAACGAGCGCCGCAAGCCCGCCTTCCGCGGTGAATGACCGCGAACCGGCGCACGCCCACCCAGCGTCGGCCTTCCAGATGGCACGCGGAACGGACCCGACGTGACTGAACGTCAGCACGCCCTCGCCCCGCTCCGCGAGACCAACTTCCGCTACTACTGGCTCTCCCGACTCGTCGACCGAGCCGGCACCACCATGGCGGGCATTGCCCTGGCCTTCGCCGTGCTCGAGGTGAGTGACTCCGCGACAGCGCTCGGCACCGTGCTTGCGGCGTACAGCATCCCGATGGTCATCTTCCTGCTCGCGGGGGGCGTGTTGGCAGACCGTTTCGGGCGCACCCTGGTCATCCAGAGCACCAACGTCGCCTCGGCGGTCAGCCAGCTGGGCATCGCAGCCCTGGTCATCACCGACACCGGTGAGCTCTGGATGATCGCGGCTCTGGCCGCCCTCAACGGCACTGCGACCGCGGCCGGCATGCCTGCGATGGCCGGGATCCTGCCTCAGCTGGTGCCCCGCGCCCAGCTCAAGGAAGCCAACCTGCTGGTCGCCGTGCCTGAGAACGCCTTGATGGTGCTCGGGCCCGCCATCAGCGGCGTCCTGGTTGTCACGATCGGACCCGGACTAGCCCTGGTCGTCGACGGGGTGACCTACCTGCTGGCCACCCTGCTTCTCACGCGAGTCCGGATCCCTCCCCCAGCGCCGCGAGCCGACAAGCCCGGAGCGATCGCCGACCTCCGCGAGGGGTGGACCTACCTCACTTCAACGACCTGGCTGTGGGTGGTGGTTCTGGCGTTCGGGGTGCTCAATGCCATCACGAGCGGCGCGTTCAACACCTTGGGCCCGGTGCTCGCCACGCAGACCGACCTCGGCGAGACCGGGTGGGGACTCATCCGGTCGGCGCAGGCTGTCGGCTTCCTGGTGTGCTCGTTGATCTTGATCCGGATGCGCTTCTCGCGCCCGCTGCTGTGGGGCATGCTCGCGGTCTCCCTCGAGGGATTGCCGATGATCGTGCTGGGCATCGACCCACTGCTGGTGACCGCATTGGCCGCCGCCTTTCTTGCGGGGATCGGGATGCAGGTCTTCGGCCTGGGGTGGGACCTGGCCATGCAGGAGCACGTGCCTGACGAGATGCTGTCGCGCGCCTACTCCTACGACATGCTCGGGTCGTTCGTCGCCATTCCGATCGGCCAGCTCACCATCGGCCCGCTCGCCGCCGTCTTCGGGGTGCAGGAAGTCATGCTGGTTGCTGGCGTTCTCTACGTGGTCGTGGCGCTCATCACCTTGGCGTCGCGGTCGGTACGAGACCTCCCTCGCGTGGTCGAGGCCGTCAGCACCACTTCGCAACCAACGCCCTGAGCACCGTCAGGTTGCGGTTGGTCGCCACCCCCAGGACCTTCTCGACCCCGGCGTTGGTCAGCTTCGCCTCGTGGTAGTTCTCGCCCAGCATGAGGTGGACGGCGCGCCCGCTCACCCGGACCTGCTCGTCGTCAGTTGACCGATCCTCCATCGCGCTGGCCACGGCGCTCGTCGGCTGATCCTTGAGCAACGACACGTAGTGCCGACCTTCGCGCCCGGCGCCGAAGCGCTCGGCGTCCTCGACGATTGTGACGACCTCGGCGCAGGTGAACGCGATGGTCGGCACCTCGAATCCGCGGTCTGCGAGGTAGGCGGCTTCTAACGCAGCTTCGATCTTCGCGCGCGAGCGCAGCGTCGTCTCGAGCCGGACGTTGCCCGTGTTGATGTGCGTGGCCGCGCCGGTGAATCCGGCGGCTTCGGTGGCGGCGACGATGGCGGCTTTGGGGAACTGGCGCTTGGCCCCGAGGTTGATCGCCCGCAGGAACGCGATGTAGGTGGCCACGCCGCCATTCTGCCTCCGGCCACGGACGCTCGGTGTCGAGTCGGCGCAAGGTTGCGCCGACTCGGCTTCAGAGGTTGCCGCGGGCGTCCTGCTCGCGTTCGATCGCCTCGAACAGGGCCTTGAAGTTGCCCTTGCCGAATCCGAGCGAGCCGTGCCGCTCGATGAATTCGTAGAACACGGTGGGCCGGTCGCCCATGGGCTTGGTGAAGATCTGCAGCAGGTAACCGTCCTCGTCACGGTCGACCAAGATGCCCCGCTTCTTCAGCTCCTCGATCGGGACCCGCACGTTGCCGATGCGAGCACGCAGCTCGGGGTCGTCGTAGTACGAGTCGGGGGTGTCGAGAAACTCGATGCCGTTGGCGCGCAGCACGTCGACGCTGGCGAGGATGTCGTTGGTGGCCAGCGCGATGTGCTGGCAGCCAGCACCGTCGTAGAACTCGAGGTACTCGTCGATCTGCGACTTCTTCTTGGCGATGGCGGGCTCGTTGAGCGGAAACTTCACCCGGTGGTTGCCACTGGCGACCACCTTGCTCATCAGCGCGGAGTAGTCGGTGGCGATGTCGTCGCCGATGAACTCGGCCATGTTGGTGAACCCCATGACCCGGTTGTAGAAGCCGACCCACTCATCCATCCGGCCGAGCTCGACGTTGCCCACGCAGTGGTCGACCGCCTGGAAGAGCCGTCGCGGGTGGCCCTCCGGACGCTGCACCGTCGAGGTGCGCGCGACGTACCCGGGCAAGTAGGGACCCGAGTAGCGACTGCGATCGACGAGCGTGTGGCGGGTCTCGCCATACGTGGCGATGGCGGCGAGGCGCACGGTGCCGTGCTCGTCGGTGACGTCGTGCGGCTCCTCGAGCACCGTGGCGCCGGCCGACCGGGCGTGGTCGATGCAGCGGTCGACGTCCGGAACCTCAAGGGCCAGGTCGACGACGCCGTCTCCGTGCTTGTGATGGTGCTGGTGCAACGGGCTGTCGGGGGTGACGCCGCCGGTGAAGACGAAACGGGCCGAGCCGCTGCGCAACACGTACGACTTCGAGTCGCGCGAGCCGGTCTCAGGGCCGCGATAGGCCTCGAGCTCCATGCCCAGGGCCAGCTGGTAGAACGTCGCAGTTTGCGTGGCGTTGCCGACCACGAAGCCAACGGCATCCATCGCAGTCACGGGGAACGGGTCGCGACTCGCGTCGTACTCGACGAGCCCGACGAGCTCCTTGAGCTGCTCGAGGGTGAGGTCTGCCTTGAGCTCGTCCGTGGTCAGCGTCATGCCTTCATGGTCGAAGATCGCCACAATCTGTGCAACAGTTGTAGTCACAAGTAGACAATCTGCATACCCGGAGGCTCGATGGTCGACGATCTGGACCGCACCCTGATCAGTTTGTTCGCAGTCGAGCCACGGGTCGGGGTACTGGAAGCCTCGCGTCGGCTCGGCGTCGCCCGCGGCACGGTTCAGTCACGACTCGACAAGCTCGTGTCCTCAGGAGTGGTCACCGGCTGGGGGCCAGACCTGTCGCCGGAGGCCCTCGGCTTTCCGGTGAGCGCTTTCCTGACTCTCGAGATCAGCCAGTCACGCGGGCACCAAGCGGTGGCCGAACAACTCTCGGCGATCCCAGAGGTACTCGAGGCGTACACGATCACCGGCGCTGGTGACTTGTGGTGTCGCGTGGTGTCGCGGTCCAACGCCGACCTGCAGAGAGTGATCGACCGAGTCGTCGCCGTCGACGGCGTGCAGCGCGCCAGCACCGTGATGGCCCTGGCCACCCAGGTGCCCTACCGCGTGCTGCCTCTGCTCGCTGACAGCTGACGGACAGACACCTCTCGGACCAGGTCAGCACGAGCCAGGTCGAGGGCCTTGAGCACCGCTGCCTGACGCTCGGCCGCGGTAGGCGCGCGACGAGATGCCGATTGCGCCGCCTCGAGAGCACGCGGCCGGGCCAGCGCCATGGCCGCCTGCCGTGCCAACCGGTCGGCCCGCACTCCGGCGGCGCGCGTCGCAAGCTCGGTCGCCGCGCGCTGGGCGCGATCTCGCGCGCACTCAACGACCGCGGCTAGCCGGGCACCCCGACAGGTCACGGTGACCTCGCGCCTGACCGTGGCCGACCGGGTCGCGGTCGCCGAGCTGCGGACCACCTCGATCACGCGCAGCGGAGCTGCTCCGACGCCGACGACACGTAGGCCGCCGATGAGGGCAGACACCTGGCGGCGCACCGTGCCCGCGATGCGCACGTGCTCACCGTCGACGACGACGCGAACCGTGCGTTCGACGCTCCGCGAAACCGACGCGCGGCGCGTGGCGTAGACACCCTGCTCGGCGCTGTGCGTGAACGACCAGGTGACTGGGTCGAACCCCGGCTGGCGCAGGGTTGCTGTGAATCGACCCTCCTGCAAGGGGCGCCGCGCGATCACGATCACGGCATTGTCGCCCTCGAGGATCGAGCGGCCCGTCGGGCCGGCTACGCGATCGGAGCTGACGTAGGTAGCGGCCGTGATGACGCAGAGGTTGGGGTCGCTCGACCATGCGGTGCCGTTGGGGCCGGTC
Organism: Nocardioides sp.; assembly: GCA_049583775.1. Lineage (GTDB taxonomy): Bacteria > Actinomycetota > Actinomycetes > Propionibacteriales > Nocardioidaceae > Nocardioides. The sequence goes on along the minus strand of JBAUWM010000197.1, from coordinate 7,704 downwards.
AGCGAGGCCACCAGACCCGACACCGGGCGCTGCGGGAGCATTGCGATCAGCGGCAACGCCGCGTTCGACCAGTCGACGCCCGGGTGCTGATGGCGACAGGTTTCAATCGGGTCTGGATTCTCCCCTGCAAACCGCGACAGGCCGGTGACCGCCCCGTGACCAGGGAAGAGGATGGGTTCGGGGCGGGCTCGTCGTGGAGACAAGCCGCCGATGACGTCGAGCCCGGCGAACGACGTGGCCGGATCGTAGGAGAACCCCACCCGCCGCAACTCGGGTCGCAACATGGCAATGGCGTGGAACGGTGCCGCCATCAGGTCGTCGATCGCGTCAACCGGGTTGCGGGCGTCGTAGAGCAGGTTGCTGCGCCCGCCAGCCCGCGCGCCCGCCTCGCTGTACCAGGGGCTTTTCGGGTTCTCCGTGTGCCGACTCGCAAAGCGGCCGGTCACCAGCCGACCAGGGGTCCGGTGCAGGTACCGCAGGTGAGCGGCGATGCCGCCAGCCCAGGCCGGGACGTCGGCCACGGGCTGCACGCCCGAGGCGATACGCAACTCGTTGAGGTGTCGGAGCCAGTCTGGCTCGGCTCGGCGCTCGCTGTCAGAGGCCCCTGCCCGGCTGGCCAGGCTCAACACACCGACAACCAGCACCACGGCCAACGCACGCGCTGACCATCTGCTCGTCTCTGCCATACCGCGACGCTAGGCCGACACGAACGGCGTCCGAGCCACTTCGACGCAGCTCTGACCGAACGGCCGACGAGATGACCCGATCGGGGGATCGCTCAGACGGCTCAGCTGAAGAGCCACGATTGTCTGGCATCACGTCGACGACGTGCGTCAGGTCGTGCCACGGCCGGGCACCGGTGCCCGGCCGTTCAGCTCGTCTGCTTGATCGCCCACTCACGGATCCGCGCGATCCGCTCGTGCAGCTGCTCGGCGTTGGCGACTGCGGCCGCTGGTCCCCCGCACTCCTTGCGCAGTGCCGCGTGAGTGATGCCGTGAGCCTGACCTGTGCGGTGGTGCCAGGCCCCCACCAGACCGTTGAGCTCACGGCGCAGCACGGCCAACTGCTCGTGGGTCGACACCTCGGCGATGGTTTCCGACGCCGGCGTGGCGCGCTGTTGCTTGGCTCGGTCGCTCTGCCGCTGCTGGAGTAGGTCGCGCATCTGGTCGGCGTCAAGGAGGCCAGGGATCCCGAGGAAGTCCATCTCCTCCTCCGACCCGTAGGCCCCATATGCGTTGCCGTCGTAGAGCGCGTGGTCGAACCGGGCGTCTGATCCGAGCGCCTCGAAGGGCAGGCCATCGAGCTCCGCCGAAGCACCCTCTCCGGCCTCGGCGCGAGCCATCAACTCCTTCTCGGCGGCGAAGATGTCGCCCTCGTCGGAGATCCGGCGCCCCAGCACGTGGTCGCGCTCGACCTCCATCTCAGAGGCGTGACCCAGCAGGGTCGGCACCGACGGCACGAAGATCGAGGCGGTTTCGCCACGATTGCGGGCACGTACGAAGCGGCCGATGGCCTGCGCGAAGAACAACGGCGTGGAGGTGGTCGTCGCGTAGACGCCCACGGCCAGCCGTGGCACGTCGACGCCCTCAGACACCATCCGCACTGCGACCATCCAGCGGGAGTCACCCTCGGTGAAGGTCGTGATCTTCTTTGACGCTGCCTTCTCGTCCGACAGCACCACCGTCGGAGCCTCGCCGCTGATCACCTTCAAGATCTTGGCGTACGCACGCGCCGCGTCCTGGTCGGTGGCAATGACCATTCCCCCTGCGTCTGGCACGTGACGGCGGACCTCCGACAAGCGCTTGTCAGCTGCCTCGAGCACCGAGGGAATCCATGACCCGTTGGCATCCAGTGCGGTGCGCAGCGCCTGGTTGGTCATGTCCTTGGTCAGGGGCTCGCCGAGCCGGGCAGCGATCTCGTCGCCGGCCCGCGTGCGCCACGACATCTCGCCCGAGTAGGCCAAGAAGAGGACCGGCCGTACGACGTGGTCGGCGAGCGCGTGCCCATAGCCATAGGTGAAGTCGGCGTTCGAGCGCGGGACGCCGTCGGGGCCGGGAGCGTAGGTGACGAACGGGATCGGGTTCACGTCCGAACGGAACGGCGTACCCGTCAGGGACAGTCGCCTGGCCGCTGGCTCGAAGGCCTCGCGCACGCCCTCGCCCCACGACAGCGCGTCACCTGCGTGGTGCACCTCGTCGAGGATCACCAAGGTCTTGAACCGCTCGGTGCGAATGCGCAGGGCGAGCGGGTTCACCGCCACGCCGGCGTAGGTGACGGCGATGCCGAGGTAGTCGCTCGAGATCTTGCCCTTGCCTGCCGAGTAGGTCGGGTCGATCGGGATGCCGGCCGTGGCCGCTGCCTCGGCCCACTGCAGCTTGAGGTGCTCGGTGGGTGCGACCACCGTGACCCGGTCGATGATGCGACGGCCGATGAGCTCGGCCGCGACCGTGAGGGCGAACGTGGTCTTGCCCGCTCCGGGGGTGGCGACGGCGAGGAAATCGCGCGGGTTGCGCCCCATGTAGTCCGAGAGCGCAGCCGACTGCCAGGCCCGCAAGGAGGGGGCGGTCCCCCACGCCGCTCGCTCGGGCCACGCGGGCCCCAGCGTCACGAGTCGGTGCCCTCGTCGTCCTTCATCGACTCCCAGGCCTCTTTGCACTCGGGGCAGACCGGGAACTTCTCGGGGGCGCGACTCGGCACCCAGACCTTGCCGCAGAGCGCGACGACGGGTGTGCCCATCACCATCGCCTCGGTGAGCTTGTCCTTCTCCACATAGTGCGAGAAGCGCTCGTGGTCACCCTCGTCGGTCGGAACCGTCCGCTCGTCCTCGCGGACCTTGGTGTCGGTCGAGAAGCCGAAGGAAGTCACCCGCGGGAGTCTAGGTGCCGGACGCCATCAGATCGAACCAGACCCACAACCGAGCAAGTCACCAAGGCGAGGGGAGCGAGTAACAAGAACAACCAGAAGCTCGGCACGAAGAACCACCCGCCACCGACGAGGGCCAGGACCACGAACAGACCTGCGTTCAGGGCGCATATGAAGGTGCCCGTGGCGGATCGAGCCATGAGGGCGCCCGCGCACAGCACGATCAGGAACAGTCCGGCGATCCCAACGATCCCGCCAGCGAAGAGCAGGAGCCCCGCGAACGTGTCGTCCGACTCGTTGTAGGCCACGACGGACCAGACCGCGTAGTCGAGTCCGGCGAGGCCCCCCAGCACATGGGCGGCGGCGAGCCAGCGGGTGGCGCTGAGGAGCGGGGCGGTCGGTCGGGCGTGGTCGGTGAGGTGAGTAGTCATGCCTTCCAGGTTGTTCCGGCTTCGACTTCGGCCCATCCGCCCGGATACTCACCGGCGTACTCAATTCTGGGCGGGCGTACTCAGTTCTGGGCGGCGCTCAGTTCAAGCCGGGATCGGCGGGCCGGGTCGAATGCATGGCCAGGTCGCCCGGCTGGCGCCGGAGTACGTCGCGCCACAGCGTGGTCGTGTCGGCGCGAAAGACGTCGTCCGCGGTGCCTGGAACCACGTACCAGCTGCCCTCCTCGATCTCCGCCTCGAGCTGTCCGGCACCCCAACCGGCGTAGCCGGCGAAGATCCGCAGGTCGGCCAGCTCGGCGCTGACCAGCTCGACCGGCGTGTCCAGGTCGAGCAGAGAAAGACGATCGACCACCTCGCGGAAGCCGACGGCGACGTCGTCGCCTCGCCGCAGCGCCACGGCGATAGCACCGTCGGTCTCGACGGGACCGCCCTGGAACAGCACTTCCGGCTCGGCCACCGACTCGCCCCAGGTCGCCAGCACCTCCGACACAGCGAGCCCGGTCGGCCGGTTGAGCACCACCCCGATCGCGCCGTCGCTGGCGTCGAGGAGCAGCACCACTGTCGCGGAGAAGTTGGGGTCGGCCAGCGCGGGGGTCGCGACGAGCAGGGTCCCTGGATGCACCTCGGTCACGGACCCATCATGACCCGTGACCGATGTGCGTGGAGGTGCGTGGAGGTGCGATCAGGCAGCAAGCACCGAGCGCAGGCGCTCGAGGAAGGTCGGACGGGCGTCGTCCAGGACGAAGGCGGGCGCACGTCCGTGCAAGGCACGAGCGCTCTCCTCGAGGCGAGCCCCGACGGGTGCCGCTGTCGTCTCGTCATTGATGCTCGCCTGGCCGGCCATGACGGCCAACAGCGCGTGCTCCTTGATCGTGGCCTTGCGCATGGCCGTGGCCATGTCGGCGTCAAGCGGGTTCTCGCGGTAGTGGTCGAGCAGCAGGCGGACGCCGGGCAGCTCGTCGCTGGCCGCGCCCCAGGCAAGGGTGACGGCGGCCGGCAGGTCGAGCGGCTGCGAGAGCAGGGTGCGCTCGATGTGGCCGGCGAGCCGAGTGTGCCACTTGAGCTGCAGAGCGGCGAGCAGGGTGAGCTCGTCACCGAACGTCTCGGTCACTCCCTCGACGTCCATGGGCAGACGGCCGTCGCGGCGGGTGTTGGCGGTGGCGATCACCGAGCGCAGGATCTCGCCTCGGTTGTGAAAGGACTTCCAGGTCATGGTCAGCTCCTTGTCGATCATGACGACCCACATACCGTGGGTACGTACTACGAGTATGAATCCGACTCGCAGTTGTGCAAACTTCATCGACCGTGATTCGGCCCACGTCGCGGTGTGCCGGGCGTCATAGGGTGAGGGCGTGGCGAAGTCGTCGGTGAGCAAGTTGGTGCCCAAGGTTCCCAAGGTCCCTGGGGTGCCGGGCGTCCCTGGCGCCAGCCGACGGGCGGCCTACTCGGCCTCGACCAAGCGCGCCCTGGTCGACGTGGCCGAGCAGCTCTTCACCGACCAGGGCTACGCGAGCACTTCGCTGGATGCCATCGTCGCCGGGGCGCGGGTGACCAAAGGAGCGCTCTACCACCACTTCTCCGGCAAGCAGGCCCTCTTCGAGGCCGTGTTCGAGCGGGTCGAGACTGACGCAGCGCGCGCCATCCAGAAGTCGCTCAAGGGACAGCGCGACCCGTGGGACAAGGCCCGCGCTGGCTTGCGCACCTTCTTGTCGGTGGTGCAGGAACCCCGCTACCGCCGCATCGTGGTGCAGGAGGGACCCTCGGTGCTCGGCCACGAGCGCTACCGGGAGCAGGAGGAGCGGTCCACCTTTGCCAACGTGGTCGACATCCTGCGCTCGGTGCTGCAGGCCGGCGACTGGGACCTCGACGAGGACATGGTGCAGACCTTTTCGCGGATCTTCTTCGGTGCGATGTCGTCAGCCGGCGAATCGGTGGCCGGCTCGGCCGACGGAATCGCGGCGGCAGAGCGTGTGGAGGTCGCTATCGGCTTCATCATCGCCGGGTTTCAGGCGCTGGCCGATGCGGGAGCCGAGATGCCCTGGTCGACGCCTCAGCGACCGTAGGTGAGCGCGCCACCGTCGGCAGGGAGCAGCTCGATCCACGTGTGCCCGGCTGGCACGGCCAGCGGCCCACCCTCGAGGGTGCTCAGCTCGAGCGCCGAGTCGATGGATTGCTTGGTCCAGGTGGCTGGCACGGCGGTACCGCGGTGGAACAGGATTGCGGGTCCCTCACCCTCCAGCACCGTTTCGGGAACGAAGTTGCCAGCGGGGTCGCGATAGCCGGCATCGACGACCTTGACCTGCAGCACCAGCACCGTGTCGGCCGAGAACTCGTCGCCGGCGGCGGCGAGGGTGTTGGTGTTCGTGTAGTGCCGGTTGCGGTAGCTCCACGCGGTGGTATGAGCCTGCGAGAAGCGCACCGATACCTGGTTGGCGGGCTGCCCCTTGGGAAGGTCGGCGCTCGTACCGAAGGTCAGATAGTCGTCGGCCCGACGCGCCTTGCCCTTGAGGGAATCCGCGAGGTCCCCTAGGTCGGTCATCAGGTTGTAGGGCGTCGGGCGACCTGAGTCCCGGAAGAAGCCGGCACTTCCCTCCCCCACGAAGCCGATGCCGGCACGGCGGATTCGGGAGATCGTCACCGACGCGGCACCGCTGGTGACGATGGTCGCCTCGGCCGGTGCCACTATGCCGATATCGGAGGCCCGCATCGAACGCACCGGACCAACCGTGTCTGGGATGTCGGAGTAGAAGAAGGTGGCCAGCCGGGTGACGCCGCCCTCGACGAGCTCCTCGACGACCAGGTCGGCTGACGACAGCCCCTGCTGTGGTGCGCTCGAGGCCGTGTTGTCGATCTTGACCACCAGCACCGGGTAGCGGCGTAGCGCCGATCGCTTCTCGGGCAGCCCGGTCAGCGGCGACGGCGCCGACTCCGCCGCAGCATCGGCTGACGCGCCGTCTTCGGGCGCGTCATCTCCGTCACCGCACGCGGCGCACGTGAACACCACGCCGAGGAGCAGCGTCCCGACGAAAGACCGAGCGACCACCCGCCCGAGTCTGCGCGCGGCAACGCCCCGGGGCCTGCAGGCCCCGGGGCGTGTCGACGTCAAACTCTGGGGGTCAGCCGAGCTTGCCGCCGCCGTCGACGTAGAGGGTCTGGCCGGTGATGTAGGACGCCTCGTCGCTGCAGAGGAAGGCGACCGCGGCCGCGATGTCCTCAGGGAAGCCGACCCGCTTGACCGGGTTGGCCTCGGCGTTCAGCTTGCGGAACTCCTCGACATCCATCTTGAGGCGAGCGGCCGTGGCATCGGTCATCTCGGTGGCGATGAACCCAGGGGCAATGGCGTTGGCGTTGATGCCGAACGGGCCGAGCTCGATGCCGAGGGTGCGGGTGAAGCCCTGCACGCCCATCTTGGCCGCCGAGTAGTTCGCCTGGCCGCGGTTGCCGAGCGCGGAGACGCTGGAGAGGTTCAGGATCTTGCCGTACTTCTGCTCCACGAAGTGCTTCTGGGCAGCCTTGGTCATGAGGAAGGCACCCTTGAGGTGCACATTCATGACCAGGTCCCAGTCGTCCTCGGTCATCTTGAACAGCAGGTTGTCGCGCGTGATGCCAGCGTTGTTCACCAACACGTGGATGCCACCCAGCTCGCCCACGACACGCTCGATGGCAGCGTCGACGGCCTCGGCGTTGCTGACATCGGCACCCACGCCGATGTGCTTGGCGCCGCCCAGCTTCGCTGCTGCGGAGGCAGCGGCAGTCTCGTCGAGGTCGACGATCGCGACCGAGGCGCCCTCCTCGGCGAGTCGGGTGGCGATGCCGAACCCGATGCCCTGCGCTGCTCCCGTGATGACGGCTACTCGCCCGTCGTAACGACCCATCGTGTGTCTCCTCGTGCTCGCGTTCGTTGCCGTGATGGCGATCAGGGCAACACTAGGGGCACGAGGAGACACTCGACGGTGGGGGTTAGCGGGCGGCCACCTTGTTGCTCAGCGGGCTCAGCTTGCCTTTCCCGATCGCATTGATGGCGCGGACCTTGATGCCCCAGATTCCCGGCCCGAGGTCGAGCGACACGCGGGTCGAGGTGGGGTCGATGCCAAGGAACGTGGCCTGCTCGACGCGCCGGCGACCCTCGAACCGGTAGGCGATGATCCGGTACTCGACGATGCTCGAGCCGCCGTCATCTGGAGCCGCCCAGCGAATGACGACCGTCTGCGCGCCACCACGTCGCCCAGGACTGGCCTTCCCGATGGTCGGCTTGCCGGGAGCCGTGCCCGGCGTGGGGGTGGGCGTCGGGGTGGGCGTCGGCGTCGGAGTGGGAGTCGGCGTCGGCGTCGGCGTGGGCGTGGGCGTCGGCGTCGGCGTCGGAGTGGGCGTCGGGGTGGGTGTCGGGCTGACC